>NZ_JBVIBK010000003.1:211043-343126 GCF_055573455.1 Streptomyces sp. NPDC030183 | reverse complement strand
GGCGCAGGTCGAGTGCCTTCAGCGAGTCCGGCATCATCCCCAGCCACAGCTGTCCTCCGGTGAACCTGACCTCCAGTCCGGTCGTGCGCGGCGAGGAGGGGGGGGGGGGGGGGGGGGGGGGGGGGGGGGGGGGGGGGGGGGGGAAAACCCCCCCCCCCCCCCCCCCCCCCCCACTCCACTTTTGCGCTCCCTGGCCGCCGGGTAAGGTTAGGTTAGCCTCACCGGTCATCGGGGCGGCGTTACGTATCGATCCCGGCGGGAGGTGGACCGCGTGTTCGTCTGCAGTTGCTTCGGTGTCACCGAGCAGCAGGTCAAGAAGCACGCGGCGGACGGCGCCTGCACCCCTCGCCAGATCGCGTCGGCCTGCAAGGCGGGTACGGACTGCGGTTCGTGCGTCCGCCGTATCCAGGCGATCCTGGGCAGGGGCGCGTGCCCGCGCCGTGAGTCGGCCGACCAGGGGCAGCCCGCCTTCTCCGAGGTGCAGGAACTCGAGGAAGCCGCCTAGCCCGTCGGGCCCGGCTCCTCGACGACGGGGATCAGCTCTCCGGCTGTTCGATCAGCTGCGCGATGTAGAGCGCCTCACCGAGCTTCTCCAGCAGCTCCAGCTGGGTGTCCAGGTAGTCGATGTGGTGCTCCTCGTCGGCGAGGATCGACTCGAAGATGTTGGCGGACGTGATGTCGCCCTTGGCCCGCATCACCTCGATACCGCGCTTGAGGCGGTCGATCGCCTCGACCTCGATCTGCCGGTCGGCCTCGAACATCTCCCGCACGGTCTGGCCCACGCGGACGTGGAACAGCCGCTGGTAGTTGGGCAGGCCGTCCAGGAACAGGATCCGGTCGGTGAGGACCTCCGCGTGCTTCATCTCGTCGAACGACTCGTGCCGCGTGTACTTCGCGAGCTTCGTCCAGCCGAAGTTCTCCTGCATCTTCGCGTGCAGGAAGTACTGGTTGATCGCGGTCAGCTCGGCCGTGAGCTGCTCGTTGAGGAATTCGATGACCTCGGGGTCGCCCTGCATCGCAAAGGCTCCTTCCAAGCGGGGAACTGGGAGGTTGCGCCGCGATGATTGCACCGGCATCGAAGATCGTCCAGTAAGTGCAAGCTTAGTAAGTTAGCCCAGCCTTAGTTCGTTTTGTCCGGGTCGGGTGGGGGCTGGTCATGTGCACCACTCGGGGTCTGTCAGGATGGAGTCATGGGTCAGCCGGTGGGACGCGAGTCGGGAGATCGCGCATCTGAGAACGCGGCACAGCCGCAGCTTCCGCCGGGACAGCGACTCCAGCGCGGCTGGCCGGTGACGCACTACGGCCCCGTACCCAAGTTCCGCCCCGAGCGGTGGGACTTCCGGGTCTTCGGCGCCACCGCCGACGGCGAGAAGCACAGCTGGACCCACGACGAGTTCACCGCCCTGCCGTACGCCTCGGTCGTGGCCGATCTGCACTGCGTGACGAAGTTCAGCATGGTCGGCGCCGAGTGGGGCGGCATCCCCGCCCGGACGATCCTGGAGATCGCGCCTCCCGCCGCCGAGGTCACCCATGTGATGGTGTGGGCCGAGTACGGCTTCAGCTCCAACCTCCGGCTCAGCGACTTCGCCTCGGACCGCACGATCTTCGCCACCCACAAGGACGGCGAGCTCCTCACCGCCGAGCACGGCTTCCCCCTCCGGCTCGTCGTGCCCCACCTCTACGCCTGGAAGGGCCCCAAATGGGTCCGCGGCATCGAGTACATGACCGCCGACCGGCGGGGCTTCTGGGAGGAACGCGGCTACCACAACATCGGCGACCCGTGGCGCGAGCAGCGCTACTCCTACCAGGAGGAACCGGGGGAGGGCCCCGAACTCTGAGCCCGGGCGGCGGCCGGCGCCGGCGGGGCCCCCGGCTCTGACCGGGGGCGGTGCCGGTGCGGCCCGTCAGCCGTCGCGGAGCTTCTTCAGGCGCTCCACGTCCGCCGCGTGGCCCTCCTTGCCGCCGGGGGTCTCGATGATCAGGGGGACGCCCTCGGTGGCCGGGTGGGTCATCAGCGCGCGGAACGGGTCCTCGCCGATGTGGCCCGAGCCGATGTTCTCGTGGCGGTCCTTGTGGGCGCCGACGACGTCCTTGGAGTCGTTGGCGTGGATCAGTTTCAGCCGCCCCTCGCCGACGGTGTCCACCAGCAGGTCCAGCGTCCGGTGCATGCCGTCGGGCCCGGTGAGGTCGTGGCCCGCCGCGAAGATGTGGCAGGTGTCCAGGCAGACCCCGAGCTTCGGGTGGGCGTCGAGCGCCTCGAAGTACGGGCCGAAGTCCCAGGTCCGCGAGCACAGGGAGGAACCCTGGCCGGCCGTCGACTCCAACAGCAGAAACGGGTCGTCGTCGTGGGTCAGCTCGTCCAGCAGCGGCAGCAGACGGGTGCGCACCTGCTTCAACGCGACCGAACGGTCCCGGCCCCCGGTCGCGCTCCCGGTGTGCACGACCACGCCGAGGGCGCCGATCTCCCGGCCCCGGCGCAGCGAGTGCCGCAGCGACTCCACGGACCTCTCGACGGTCGCCTCGGTGTGCGAACCGAAGTTGATCAGATAGGGGGCGTGCACGTACGCGGGGATCGACTCGGCCGCGCAGGCCGCCCGGAACTCCTCGTCCTGCCGCGGGTTCCCCACGGGCGTCGCCCAGCCCCGCGGGTTCGCGACGAAGACCTGCACGGTCTCGGCCCCCAGATCGCGGGCGTACGCCAGCCCGACCGAGTTCAGGCCGCCGGCGACGGGCACATGCCCGCCGACGGGGTTGCGCGCGGGCCCGGACCCGGGGGCGGGGCAGGCGACGGGAGCGGACGCGGGGGAGGCGGCGGGAGCGGACGCGGGGGAGGCGGCGGGAGCGGACGCGGGGGAGGAGGGGCCGGGACGGCCGGGGGACTGCTCGGTACTCACCGCACAAGGGTGTCATGCGGCAGAAGTCACCCGGACGGCGGACGGCGGATGGCGGATGGCGGATGGCGGATGGCGGCTCGGGGCCCCGCTCCGGGGCCCCGACCGCGGCGGACCTGGGTCAGCCGATCTCGATGGTGATCGTCGAGCCCTTGGGGGCCGTCTCGCCGCCCTCCACCGACTGCTTCTTGACCTCGTCGCCGAAGAGTCCGAGGAGACCCCGGTCCTCGTCGACCTCGAAGCCCGCGTCCTCCAGCCTGCGGGTGGCCTCGTCGACGCTGTCGCCCACGACGTCCGGGACCTCGATCATCTCGGGGCCCTTGGAGAGCGTCAGGGTCACCGTGTCACCCGTGCCGACCTGCTTGCCCGCGCCCGGGGACGTCTCGGCGACCAGGCCCTTGTCGAACTCGGAGTTGACCTGCCCCGAGGCGATCTCCACCTTCAGGCCCTTGTCCTCCAGGGCGGCGGTGGCGTCCTCGACCGAGGAGCCGGCCACGTCCGGGATCTCCACCCGCGCGCCCCGGCTGACCACGAGCGCGACGGCCGAACCGGAGGACGCCTTCGTACCGGCGCCCGGCTCGGTGCGGATCACCTGACCCCGGATGACGTCGTCGCTGAACTCCCGCGTCACCAGACCCGGTTCGAGCCCGTCGCTCTTCAGCCGGGCCTTCGCCTTGTCCAGCCGGTAGCCCGTGAGATCGGGCAGCTTCACGGTCTCGGGGCCCTTGGAGATCGTCAGCGTGACGGTGTCGTTGTCCCGGATGCGGCCGCCCGGCTCCGGGTGGGTACGGATCACCTGGCCGCGCTTGACGGTGTCGCTGAACTCGCGCTCGACCCTGACGCCGAGCCCGGCCCCCTCGATGCGCTGCGACGCGGCGGCCTCCGACTGGGCCAGCACCGCGGGGACCTTGGTGAACTGCCCCGAGCTGATGTACCAGATGCCGCCGCCCACACCGAGGACGAGCAGCACGGCGGCGACGATCGCGAGCATGCCCCGGCGCGGCGCGCTGCCGCCGCGCGCGGTGCGCCGGGGCGGCGGCGGGGGCGTCTCGAACCGGCTCGTACGGTCCAGCTCGTCGAGCCCGGCCGACCGCGAGACGGTCAGCGCCCGCGGGATGACGCTCGTGCGGTCCTCCGCGTTGTCGTGCCCGGCCGTTCTCGCCTGCGGCGGCACCGCGTCCAGCTGTTCGACGCTCAGCGCCGACCGCGCCTCCAGCGTCTGCGCGAGCAGCGCGACCGCGTCGTACGGGCGCAGCTCCGGATTGCGGGCGGTCGCCGAGGCGACCAGCTCGTCCAGCTCGTACGGCAGACCGGGCACCGCGGCCGACGGCGGCGGCACGTCGTCGTTCAGCGCGTGGTAGAGCACCTGGGCGGGGGTGTTCCCGCCGTGGGGTTTGCCGCCCGTGAGCATCTCGTACAGCATCACCCCGCACGCGTACACGTCCACGCGGGTGTCGGTCGTGCCGTGCTCCAGCTGCTCCGGGGCGAGGTAGGCCACGGTGCCGAGCACGCTGCCCGTGGTGCTGGTGACGGTGTCCACGGCGCGGACCAGCCCGAAGTCGGCGACCTTGACCCGGCCGTCGTCGCCGATCAGCACGTTCTCCGGCTTCATGTCGCGGTGCACGAAACCGGCGCGGTGGGCGGCGCCGAGGGCGGCGAGGATCGGCTCCAGGATGTCCAGCGCGGCCCGCGGCTGGAGGGCGCCGCGCTCGCGCAGCACGTCCCGCAGGGTGCAGCCGGCGACGTACTCCATGGCCAGGTACACGTACGACCCGTCGGCGCCCTGGTCGAAGACCCCCACCACGTTCGGGTGGGAGAGCCGCGCCACCGACTTGGCCTCGCGGATGAACCGCTCCACGAACGAGCCGTCCGCGGCCAGGGTCGGATGCATCACCTTGAGCGCGAGCACCCGGTCCAGGCGGGTGTCCACGGCCCGGTAGACCGTGGCCATCCCGCCGACCGCGATCCGCGCCTCGACTCGATACCGGCCGTCGAGCACCTGGCCGACAAGCGGGTCCTGAAGGGTCGTGTCCACGCAGGTGAGTCTACGAGCCGCCACGGACACCCCCACCCGTTCCGGGGCGACGGGGACGGACTGCAGCAGACCTGTGACCGTCCTGGACCCGGACGGGGGACCGCCGCTCAGAACGCCGGCCGCTCCGGGTCCAGGCGGGCCAGGCCCTCCTCGGGGGACGACGCCTGCGCGAAGTGGCGCCGGGGGATGCGGCCCGCCCGGTGCGCGAGGCGGCCCGCCTCCACCGCGTTCCGCATGGCGGCGGCCATCAGCACCGGCTCCTGCGCCCGGGTCACCGCGGAGGCGAGCATGACTCCCGCGCACCCCAGCTCCATCGCGAGCGCCGCGTCCGACGCCGTACCGGCCCCCGCGTCCAGGATCACCGGTACGCGCGCGTGCTCCACGATCAGCTGGAAGTTGTGCGGGTTGCGGATGCCGAGCCCGGACCCGATCGGCGACCCGAGCGGCATGATCGCGGCGCAGCCGACGTCTTCCAGCTTCCGCGCGAGCACCGGGTCGTCGTTCGTGTACGGCAGCACCGTGAAACCGTCGTCGACCAGCGTCTCGGCGGCGTCCAGCAGCTCGATCGGGTCCGGCAGCAGCGTCCGCTCGTCGGCGATGACCTCCAGCTTCACCAGGTCCGTGCCGAGCGCCTCCCGCGCTAGCCGCGCGGTGAGCACGGCCTCGCCCGCCGTGAAGCAGCCGGCGGTGTTGGGCAGTACCCGGATGCCCAGCTTGTCGAGCACGGACAGCACCGAGCCGTGCACGGCCGCGTTCACCCGGCGCATCGCGACCGTCGTCAGCTCCGTGCCGGAGGCCACCAGCGCCCGTTCCAGCACGTCGAGGCTGGGGGCGCCGCCGGTGCCCATGATCAGGCGGGACGAGTAGGTCGTACCGCCGAGGACGAAGGGGTCGTCTGCCATGGGTCAGCCTCCTTGGACGGCGGTCAGGACCTCGACGCGGTCCCCCTCGGAGAGGAGCGTCGACGGCCACTGCGCGCGGGGGACGACGGTTTCGTTGAGCGCGGCGGCGACCCCGGACGGGGACGCGGTGAGCGTCCGTACGAGGGTGTCGAGGGCGGTGCCGGGGGCGACCCGCCGGCGCTCCCCGTTGACGAGGACGGTCAGGGAGCCGGTGAGGTCCGTGGCGCTCATGCGGGCTGCTCCGTGAGTTCCCTGGGCGCCCCGGCACGGAACCGCAGCGGTGTGAAGTCCCGCGCCAGCTCGGGCAGTTCCCCGCTGATCAGGACATGTGCCAGGACGTCACCGGTGACCGGGGTGAGGAGGACCCCGTTGCGGTGGTGGCCCGTCGCGAGGAGCAGGCCGTCCAGTGCGGTGGGGCCGAGAAGGGGGGCGTTGTCGGGGGAGCCGGGGCGCAGTCCCGCACGGGTCTCGGTGAGCGGCAGCTCGGTGATGCCGGGGACGAGCTCATGGGCGTCCCGCAGCAGTTCGTACACCCCGCCCGCGGTGACCGTCGTGTCCCAGCCCAGTTCCTCGCTGGTCGCGCCGACGACGAGTTCGCCGTTCTCGCGGGGCACCAGGTAGACGTGGCTGCCGCGGACCACGGCCCGGACGGTCCGGGTCAGGAAGGGCGCGTACCGCTTCGGCACGGTCAGCCGCAGCACCTGTCCCTTCACGGGCCGCACCGGCGGCAGCACCTCGTCCGGGACCCCGGCGAGCCGCCCGCTGTGGCTGCCCCCGGCCAGGACCACCTGCCCGGCGGTCAGCGCGGCGCCGTCGTCGGTCCTGACCCCGGCGGCCCGCTCCCGCACCACGGAGAGCTCCTGTGCCCAGGCCCGGTGGAACACGACCCCGGCCCGCTCGCAGGCCGTGACAAGGGCCCTGGAGAGCCGCCTCGGGTCGATCTGGTGGTCCCCGTCGACCCGCAGTCCGCCGCGGACACCCGGTGCCAGCATCGGCTCCAGCCGACGGCACTCGCGTCCGTTCAGCCACTCCGACTCCAGGCCCGAACGGCGTTGCAGGTCGTGCAGTTCGCGCAGGTGGGCGCGGTCGTCGGCGTCGAGGGCGACGGCGAGCGTCCCGGAGCGGCGGTAGCCGAGGTCCACGCCGGTCGCCTCGGTCAGCTCGGCCGCGAAGTCCGGGTAGCGGCGCGCGGACTCCAGGTTGAGCCCCAGCAGCGTCTGCTCGCCGTAGTGCAGCTCGGTGACCGCGGCGAGCATCCCGGCCGCGACCTGGGCCGCCCCGCCGCCCGGACCGGGATCCACGACGGTGGTGGTGAGGCCGCGCTGGGCGGCCCGCCAGGCCGTGACCAGCCCGATGATCCCGCCCCCCACGACGAGGACGTCTGAGGTGTGCGTACGCGACATGGGCGTCCAGCCCCTCCCTTCGCCGGCATGACCCGGATCAGGTTCGTACGGTCGGAGGCCGCCAGCCTCCCTCTCAGCCCGGTGCGTCCGGGCTCCCGCGAGTGCTCTACGGTGGCCCACCCTAGCCCGTGCCGTATCGCTCAGTAAGGGAGCCTGTGCCGATGGCCCGCTCGCTCGACGGACTCCTCCTCGCCCCCGTGGCGGACCAGGCCCCAGGTCAGGTCGGCACCCGCACCCGGTTCGCGTACCACGAGAGGGACGGCGAGATCTGGGCCGACTACGCGGGCGGCGACGTCGTACGCGGCCATCTCCTGGGTACCCGTGAGGGTGACCGGCTGGACTTCCGGTACGTCCAGCTGCGGACCGACGGGACGACCGCGTCCGGGCACTGCGTGTCCCGGGTGGTCGAACTGCCCGACGGGCGAGTGCGGCTGGAGGAGACCTGGAAGTGGGAGTCGCGGCCGGGCAGCGGGACGAGCACGGTGGAAGAGATCCGGGAGGCGATCGAGGCGGCGGACGGAGCTGTGCAGCAGGTCACGGCGGACGACCGCTGACTGACGGATCGTCAGTTGTCTATGGTGATCAGGTGAACGAGCAGACACGGGCAGCGGGACGGACGACGGCGCGCCGGGTCGTCGTCGTGGGCGCCGGCATGGCAGGGGTGCAGACCGCGGTCGCCCTGCGCGAACAGGGCTTCCCCGGCGACGTGACGCTGATCGGAGCCGAACCCCACCAGCCGTACGACCGGCCGCCGCTGTCCAAGGCCGTGCTCCTCGGCAAGGCCGAGGACTCCGCCTTCGACGTCGACTTCGAGGCGCTCGGCATCGAACTCCGCCTCGGCCGCGAGGTCCTGGGCGTCCGCCCCGCCGACCACGAACTGGACACCGCCGCAGGCCCCGTCCCGTACGACGTCCTGGTCCTCGCCACCGGCGCCGAACCGATCCGGCTGCCCGGCACGGAGGGCGTGCCCGGCGTGCATCTGCTGCGCACCCTGGACGACGCCGAGCGGCTGCGGCCCGTCCTCGCCGAGCAGCACGACATCGTCGTCGTGGGCGCCGGCTGGATCGGCGCCGAGTTCGCCACCGCCGCGCGGGAGGCGGGCTGCGCGGTCACCGTCGTGGAGGCCGCCGACCGCCCGCTGGCCGGTGCGCTGCCCGCCGAGGTCGCCGCGCCGATGACCGCCTGGTACGCCGACAGCGGCGTCGGGCTGCGGACCCACGCGCGCGTGGAGCGCGTCGAGCCGGGCACGGTCGTCCTGGACGACGACTCCCGGATCCCGGCCGGTGCCGTGGTCGTCGGCATCGGGGCCCGCCCGGCGACGGCCTGGCTCAAGGGATCCGGCATCGAGCTGGGGCCGCACGGGGACGTGATCGCCGACGACCACCTGCGCACCTCCGCGCCCGACGTCTATGCGGTCGGCGACTGCGCCTCCTTCCCCTCGGGCCGGTACGGCGAGCGCCTCCTGGTCCACCACTGGGACAACGCCCTCCAGGGCCCCCGCACGGTCGCCGCCGACATCGTCGGTGAGACCCCGCAGCCCTACGATCCGGTCCCCTACTTCTGGTCGGAGCAGTTCGGCCGCTTCGTCCAGTACGCGGGGCACCACCCCGCCGCCGACACCATGATCTGGCGCGGGGACCCCACGGGCGCCGCCTGGACGGTGTGCTGGCTGCGCGAGGACCGCCTCGTCGCCCTGCTCGCCGTCGGCCGGCCGAGGGACCTCGCCCAGGGCCGCCGCGTCATCGAGTCGGGCACCCCGATGGACCCCGCCCTGCTGGCGGACCCGGCGAGACCCCTGAAGGCCGCGACGGTGTAGCCCGCCGTCCGGCCCGCTCCTCGGCGGGCCGACCCCCCGGAGGGCCCCGCTCGGCTACCCACTGTCAGTCCCAGATGGCAGTCTTGGTGACGTGACCGAGATTGACGCAAAGATCGATGCTCTCGTCCCCGCGTGGCTGACCCTCCCCGACATCGCCGAGATGCTCGGCGTCGAGGTGACCCGTGTGCGGCAGCTGGTCAAGGAGGGCCAGCTCATCGCCGTACGCCGTGGTGAGAACCGCGCGCTGCACGTCCCCGCCGCCTTCATCGACGGAGACCGGGTCGTCAAGGGCCTGTCCGGCACCCTGACGCTGCTGAGGGACGACGGCTTCACCGACGAAGAGATGCTGGAGTGGCTCTTCACCCCCGACCCGAGCCTGCCCGGCACCCCGGCCCAGGCGCTCAGCGAGAACCGCGGCACGGAGGTGAAGCGCCGCGCGCAGGCGCTCGCCGTGTGATCGCCAGGGCCTGAGAAGCCGCACCACGGGCAGGCCCCGTACCACCACGGGACCCGCACCACCGCACCATCCGGAACAGCATCGTGCGGCGTACGGCAGCCAGGGGCCGAGAGGGCCCCGGCCGCCGTGCGTCGCACCGACACCGCACCGCCGACGGGGGACCCATCCATGACCGACGCCCGCGCCCAGCTCGCCGACGCCCGGCTCTACCTCTGCGTGGACGCCCGCAGGCGCCAGGGCGACCTCCCCGAGTTCCTGGACGCGGTCCTCGGCGGCGGGGTGGACATCGTCCAGCTGCGCGACAAGGGCCTGGAGGCGGCACAGGAGCTGGAGCTGCTGGAGCTGTTCGCCGAGAAGTGCCGCAGGCACGGCAAGCTGCTCGCCGTGAACGACCGGGCCGACGTGGCGCATGCCTCCCGGGCCGGGCACACGGGCGGCGCCGACGTCCTGCACCTGGGCCAGGACGACCTCCCGGTCCCCGCCGCCCGCGCGATCCTCGGCGACGACATCCTCATCGGCCGCTCCACCCACTCCGAGGAGGAGGCCGCGGCCGCCGCCGCGCAGGAGGGCGTGGACTACTTCTGCACGGGCCCCTGCTGGCCCACCCCCACCAAGCCCGGCCGCCCCGCCCCCGGCCTCGACCTCGTGCGGTACACCGCCGCGCTGGGCACGGACCGGCCCTGGTTCGCCATCGGGGGCATCGACCTCGGCAACCTCGACGAGGTCGTCGAAGCGGGTGCCCGCCGGGTCGTCGTCGTCCGCGCGCTCACCGAGGCCGACGATCCCGCGGCCGCGGCGGCGGAGTTCGCCAAGCGGCTGCGCGCCCTCTGACGCCTGAGGGCGCCCGGGCTGTCCAAGGCGTGGACACCCGGGCCGATAAAGCGGACAAAAGGGGGTGCTCTGGTTGGGGGACGGCCCCGACCTGACTAACCTGCGGTTATGGCCCTAGGAACCGCCTCCACCAGGACTGATCGCGCACGGACCGTGCGTGACATGCTCGCCACGGGCAAGACCACGTACTCGTTCGAGTTCTGGGCTCCCAAGACCGAGAAGGGCGAGCGGAACCTGTGGAACGCCCTCCGCAGGGTCGAGGCGGTGGCCCCCAGCTTCGTCTCCGTGACCTACGGAGCGGGCGGTTCCACACGCGCCGGCACCGTCCGGGCGACCGAGCAGATCGCCGCCGACACCACGCTCACCCCGGTCGCCCACCTCACCGCCGTCAACCACTCCATCGCCGAACTGCGCAACATCATCGGCCAGTACGCGGACGCCGGTATCCGCAACATGCTCGCGGTCCGCGGTGACCCGCCCGGCGACCCCATGGGCGACTGGGTCCCGCATCCGCAGGGCCTGACGTACGCCGCCGAACTCGTCCACCTCATCAAGGAGTCGGGCGACTTCTGCGTGGGCGTCGCCGCGTTCCCCGAGATGCACCCCCGGTCCGCCGACTGGGACGCCGACGTGGCCCACTTCGTGGACAAGTGCCGGGCCGGCGCCGACTACGCGATCACCCAGATGTTCTTCCACCCTGACTCGTACCTGCGTCTGAGGGACGCGGTCGCGAAGGCCGGCTGCGAGACCCCCGTCATCCCGGAGGTCATGCCCGTCACCAGCGTCAAGATGTTGGAAAGGCTTCCCCAACTCAGCAACGCGGCCATCCCGGACGTCCTGAAAGAGCGGATCGTCACAGCCAAAGACGATCCGGCCGCTGTACGCTCCATTGGCATCGAGTTCGCCACGGAGTTCTGCGCGAGGCTGCTGGACGAGGGAGTCCCCGGACTTCACTTCATCACCCTGAACAACTCCACCGCGACTCTGGAAATCTACGAGAACCTGGGCCTGCACCACCCACCGAGGGCCTAGACCGGTCGCACTCGCGTACGACACACTGCGAAGCGGCCACAGGGAGAGGGGCGTACATGGGCTGGACGGTCCTCTACATCGCGTTCGGCATCGTCGCGTTGTGGCTGCTCGGCGAGGTGCTGCTCCAGTACAAGGCGCGACTGCGGTGGAGGCTGCTCGCCTTCGCCGGGTTCCTCTGCGTGGTCCTCGGCGTCCTGATGCCCAATGTGATCGTCATCGGGGTGGGCGCGATCGCCTTCGCGGTCGGCCAGACGTATGTGACCTTGTCCTTCCGCCGTGGTTTCGAGGCGGGTTGGGCCGTCCGCCCGCGCTCCGGTGAGGGCGCGGAGCCGGCCGCGTCCAAGCCCGGCAAGAAGCGGCGCCGGGGCGAGCCGGAGCGTCAGGACCCCACGCTGGAGGTGTCCGACCTCCAGCCCACGGCCGCCGGAACGTACCAGCAGGACGACGACCCGCTCGACCAGGACGACGACGTCTTCGTCCGCCCGAAGTCCACCCCCTCCGGCGCCGGGGCGAGCACCGTCTACTCGCCGGAGCCCCTGCCCGACGACACCAGCACCTACGGCGTCTACCGCGAGGACAACGCCTACGCCGCCACCCCGGGCGGCGAGTCCTTCGCGACCGCCGACCAGACCCAGGACGAGGCGTTCGCCTACTACGGCTACGACCAGCAGGGCTACGGCTACGACCAGTCCCAGCAGCAGTACGCCGCCTACTCCGACCCGTACATCGGCACCCAGACCTACGACGCCACCGCCTCCTACGACCCGTCCTACGGTCAGCAGGGGTACGGGCAGCAGGGCTACGGACAGGACGCATACGGGAACGGCGCCTACACCGGCGAGACCCCGCCCGGCGGGGTGTGGGTCCCGCAACAGCGCAACACCGACGACCCGTTCGGGTCGGACCTGCCGACGGACCAGTCGTACCCGTACCAGGGCAACGGCAACGGGTACGACGAGCAGCAGTACCGTTTCTGACAGCCGGTCCGCGTCACCCGGCCGTGGCCGGCCCTCGTGCCCCGCTGTGCCACCGCCCGCGGCGGCCGGCTCTCACTGCGAGCCGCTGAAGCCCGGCCCTTCCACGATCAGCCCCGCCACCAGGGAGCCCGACATACCGGCGTGCGGGAGCCCGCCGCCGGGGTGCGACCAGCCGCCGACCGTGAACAGGTTCGGCAGCGCCGTGGTGTTGGCCGGGTGGAGCAGCCGGCCGTCGCCCGCGGCCAGCGCCGGGGCGGGGACCGCGCCGCCTGCCGCACCGGTCGTGCGCTCGATGTCCGCCGGGGTGCGCACCTCGTGCCACAGCAGCCGGTCCCGGAGGCCGGGCACGGCCCGCTCGGCGACGGTGATCAGGGCTTGCGCGTGCCGCTCGAAGACCTCCAGTTCCGCCCGGTCCCACGCGGGTTGGGCGGGCACCACCGAACCGATCACGATCGCCTCGTGCCCGGGGTCCGGCACCCACGCCGGATCGTCGGGGCGCAGCACCGTCACCGTGGGCCGCGCGACGACCCCGGACGACGGGCCGAACAGCAGGTCCAGTTCGCTGTCGCGGTCCTCCGCGTGCACCACCGTCCGGTGTGCCGTGCCCTCCGGCCGGCCACCGCGCAGCGCGAGCAGCACGGTCAGCCGGCTCGTCCCCGCCCGCTGGGCCGGCACCTCGCCGTCACCCCGGACGGCCGACTGCCGCACCGCCCGGCCCAGGGCCTCGGGCGCCACCCCGGCGACCACGAAGTCCGCCTCGGCCACCGTCCCGTCCGCCGACTCGACCCCGGCCGCCCGGCCGTCCTTCTCCGCGATCCGGGTGATCTCGGCACCGAAGACGAACTCGACCTTCCGGGCCAGACACCGCTCGTACAGGGCCCGCGCCAGCTCCCGGATGCCGCCCCGGACGTACCAGGTGCCGAAGGCGTGCTCCATGTACGGCAGGACCGACGCGCTCGCCGGGGTGGTGCGGGGGTCCAGTCCGTACGCGAGGGCGTGGCTCTCCAGCAGGGCCGCCAGCCGGGGGTCGCGCAGCTCCCAGGCGCCGATCTCGGCGAGGGTGCCGGCGCGGCGGGTGCGCAGCAGCCGCTTGTGGGGCACCGCCGGATAGGGCTCGCGTTCGGCGAGGATCCGCCAGTCGGTCCACAGCGGCTCCTCCAGCAGGGGCCGTCGAGTGCGGTCCCACGCCTCGCGGGCCCGGACCAGGAAGTCGCCCCAGCGGTCGCCCGCCCCCGAGCCGAGTGCCGTGTTCAGGGCGGCGACCACACCCGCGCGTGAGGCGTTGGGCAGCAGCAGGTCCGTGCCGTCGGCGAAGACGTGCCGCGCGGCCGGGTCGACCTGGACCAGGTCGACGCACTTCTCCAGCGGCTCCTTGCCGGTCTTCAGGAACAGGTCGCGGTAGACGGCGGGCAGCGGCAGCAGCGCCGGGCCCGTGTCGAACGCGAAGCCGTCGCGCTCGTACCGGCCCACCGCACCGCCGTAGGTCGTCGTGCGCTCGTACACCACCACCCGGTGGCCCGCGACGGCCAGCCGGGCGGCGGCCGCCATGGCGCCGAGACCGGCGCCGATCACCGCAATCCTTGCCATGGCTGCGACCTTAGCGGGCGCCGCCGGCGCCCCGTTCCGGGGGACTGGGCGGGGCCCCGGCGGCCCCGGGGGAGTATCCGCGCGGGCGTTCGCGTGACCAGGGGGGCGCCGCCGGGTCTGGGGGTGAGCGCGCAGGGCTGAGTACGCGTACCTACCGGGGGAGATGAGTAGCCGCGCGGATGGGCTCCGTCCGCGCGGACGGAAGAGTGGAGGCACGGGAAGGGGCGTGGCTCCGGGACCGCCGGCACGGGGCGGCGGAACGGGTCTCGCGCTCCTACCGCTCCTTCCGCCGACAGGGTCGAGGCTTCGACGGGTCGGCGGGAGCGAGACACGGGGGAACCGGGGGAACGGGGGACGGGGGCGGGGGGAGCGAGGGGGAACAGGGGGGAACGGGGAAGCGCCGGTTCGAGGTGGCCCGCGGGGGACGCGGCCAGTCCGAACCGGCGCTCTCGTTCGTACGGGGGTGCGGTCCGCGCCTACCGGTTGCCGCTGACCCGGCCCTGGAGCAGCCGTGACAGTGCCGAGTGCACGTCGTCCAGGGAGCGCTCCGGCTGGAACGCCTTCCAGTCCAGGGCGGCCACCAGGACCATGCCTACCAGGGCCGACGCCGTGAGGCCGATGTCGATCTCCTCGCTCAGCTCGTCCGCCTCGACGCCCTCGCGCAGCACGTTCTCCACGACGGCGACCGCCTCCTGGCGGACCACCATGAGCGTGGACTGCCAGGCCCGGTTGGTGCGCCACAGCTCGGCCACGTACAGCTGCGTGAACGACGGGTAGCGGTCGATGAAGACGAGGCCGGCCCGGATCATCGCGTCCAGGGCGTCGACCCTGCTGCCGCCGTCCGCGGCGGTGCGGTCGGCCGCCTCGCGCAGCGACGCGGTGAGGAGCCCCACGCCGTGCCGCAGCAGCTCCTCGAAGAGGACCGACTTGCTGGCGAAGTTGTAGTAGACGGTGCCCTTGGCCACGCCGGCGCGCTCGGCGATCTCGTCGACCGTGGTGGCGGAGAACCCCTGCTCCGCGATGAGGGTGACGGCCGCCTCGTAGAGCTTCTGCCGGGTCGCCTCGCGGCGTCCCCCGCCTGCGCCGCCGGGGGCGTTGCTGCTTTCCATGGCCCTGATTGTCACAGGAACCGTCCGGTGCGCGGTCACAGAGTCAACTCCGGGTGCAGTCGGTCGAGGGTCCACACCTGCTTGCGGCGGGCCGACAGGGCGGTCAGGGCGAGGGCGCCCGCGGTGAAGGCCACCAGCACGGCGCACGCCTGCCAGACCGGGCCGAGGCCGCCGCCCGTGATCAGCCGCCGCAGGGCGTCCACGACATGGCTCATCGGCAGGAACGGGTGGACCGCGTTGAAGAAGTCCGGGCTGGTCTGCACGGGGTACGTACCGCCCGCGGACGTCAACTGGAGCATCAGGAAGGCGAGGACGAGGATCCGGCCGGCGGCGCCGAAGCGCGCGTTGAGCCACTGCACGATCGCCGCGAAACACGCCGTCACCAGGAACAGGAAGCCCACCGTCCCGGCCGCCCGGACCATCTCCAGGCCCACCGCCCAGTGCAGCACCGCCATGAGCGCGACCGTCTGGAGCACACCGAGGGCGGCCACGGGCAGCCAGCCCGCCAGCGCGATCCGCCACGCCGGGGAACCGGCCGCGAGGGCACGCTTGTTGAGCGGCGGGATCAGCATGTACGCCACCATCGCGCCCACCCACAGGGACAGCGGGATGAAGTACGGGGCGAAACCGGTGCCGTAGTTGGGCGCCTTGTGAAGGTCCTTGCTGGCCAGACGTACCGGGTCGGCCATCACCTCGGTGCGACGGTCGCGGTCCTTCTCGTCGTAGTCCGGGATCCGGTCGGCCCCGTCGTGCAGCCCGCCCGCGAGCTTGCCGGAGCCGTCGGCCAGCTTGTACATGCCGCCCTTGAGGCTGTTCGCGCCGGTCTTCAGGTCGCCGACGCCGGTGTCGAGGTCCTCGGCGCCCGTCTTGGCGGTGCCGAGACCCGTGTGCAGCGTCTTGGCGCCCTTGGCGACCTTCGAGGCGCCCTTGTTGAGCGCGTTCACCTTGGTCACGGCGTCGTCGAGGTCCCCGGACAGGTTCGGCGCGGCCTTGGCGAGGGCCCGGGCCTGCCGTTCCAGGGTCTTCAGGTCCGTCTTGAACGCCTTCAGGTCGCCGTCGTAGTTCTTCACCACCGTGTTGACGTCCTCGGCGAGCCGTGCCGCCTCCGCCGCCGCTTCCTTCGCCTTCTTCAGGTCCCCGCAGGCGGGGTCGGGCAGCGTCGGGTCCTCGCAGCGCCGCTTGTAGACGTCGTCGAGGGTGTCGGAGGCGGCCCGGGTGCCGGTCTCGGCGGCGGGGGCCGTGGTGACGAAGGCCGTGAGGTGGTTGCGGATCGTCGCCGCCGAGTCGGCGACCAGGGTGGCGGTGTCGGCGATCGTGTCGCCGTTCTCGTCGAGGAAGGGCCGGACCTGGTCGGCGGCTCCGTTGACCTTGTCGGCGAGGCTCTGGGTGCCGTTCGCGACCTGCTGGGCGCCGTCCTGGAGGTCGCCCGCGCCCTGGTCCAGGTCGGTGAGGCCGCCGGACAGCTTGCCGCTGCCCTCCTTGGCGGCCTTCAGCCCGTCGGCGAGGTCCTTGGAGCCCTTCTCCGCCTTGTCGATACCGCCCTTGAGGTCGTCGGCACCGTCCGCGGCCTTCTGGGTCTTCTCGTGGATGTCGGAGAACGAGATGAAGATCCGGTCCAGGAACGACCGGGACGTCTTCGTCGACGCCGCCGTCCGCACCTCGGAGAACACCGTCCGGGAGATCTGTCCGACGATGTAGTTGTTCGCGTCGTTCGTACGGACCTGGAGGGCGCCCGTCTCCGGCGCGTCACCGGAGCTGGACGCGATGCGCCGGCTGAAGTCCGAGGGCATGGTCAGCGACAGGTAGTACGTGCCGTCCTCGACGCCGTCGCGGGCCTGCTCGGCGCTCACCTCGTGCCACTCGAAGGTGTCGCTGTCCCGCAGCCCCTCGGCGATCTCGTCGCCGGCCCGCAGCTTCCGCTCGCCGACCGACGCCCCCTTGTCGTCGTTCACCAGCGCCACCGGGATGCGGTCCAGGCGGCCGTACGGGTCCCAGAAGGACCACAGGTACAGGGCGCCGTACAGCAGCGGCAGCAGCATGAGCGAGGCCAGCGCGGCGCGCGGGAGCTTCCCCCGCCCGAACCGCCTGAGCTCAAGCGAGGCGAGTTTCGGCGATCGCATCGCCCTTCTCCTTGTCGTCGTCACCGCGGTCGGTCGTGGAGGCGGTCTCGGGCTTGGCCTTGGTGTCGGTCGGGGTCCGGGTCTCGGGCTCGGCCCTGGTCTCGGGCTCCGTCTCGGTCCCGGCCCCCGTCCCGGCCTCGGCGTTGTCCTCGGTCCCCGTCTCGGCCCCGTTTTCGGCCCCGTTTTCGGCCTCGGTCTCGGGCTCGGCCCCGGTGTCCGTCTCCGTCCCCGTCTCGCTCTTCCGCGCCGTCGACACGACGAGCGCGCCCTCCGGGGCCTCGCTGCACACCGCGACGACCGTGGTGCCGGCCTCGGCGAGGGACCGCAACAGGGCCCATATCCCGGCCCGTTCCGCCTCGGAGAGTTTCAGGTCGGTGTCGTCGACGCCGAGCAGGCGGGGACGGCCGATGAGGGCCAGGGCGAGCGAGAGCCGCAGGGCCTCCACCCGGTCCAGGTCGCGCACGGCGGTCCGGTCGCCCTTGGGCAGCGCCGAGCGGTCGAGCCCGGCGGCGGCCAGCGCCGCGTCGATCCGGTGCTCGGCCTCGGCCCTCCGCTCACGGCGGGGCCGGAGCAGTCCGCGCAGGGAGCCGTCGAACCGCCGCTGCAGCAACGCCCGTTCCCGCAGGTGCTCCCCGACGGTGAGCGCCGGGTCCAGGTCCGTGACGCCGGGGACGTGGGCCAGGGCGCTGATCCGGCGTACGGCGGCCAGCTGCTTCGGCAGCCGCAGGGCACCCACCGTGGCGTGCCCCTCGCTCGCCTTCATCCGCCCGGTGAGGGCGAGCAGCAGACAGGTCCTGCCCGATCCCGAAGGACCCTCGACGGCGATCAATGAACCGGGCTCGGCGTGGAACCCCACCCCTTGGAACACCCACCCGCGCGGGCCCTTGATCCCCAGGCCCTCGGCGCCGACGGCGACGCCGCCCCCCTCGCCGGCGGGTGCCGCGGCTGTCGTAGGCGGCTCGTCCATGTGCTCCGGACCCCCTCGTGCCTTTTTGAACTGACTGGTCAGTGCAAAATTTACCTCGAACCTTCGAGCGAAGCAAAAGCCCAGGTCAGAACGGATTGTCAGTGGCATACCTCACGATGGGCACATACGGCACCCCGTGTCAGGGCGTGCCGTCACAGAGACGACAGGAGGTTCGTCATGGCCACGTACCACGCGGCAGCCGCCAACCGGCGCCGTGCCACCGGCCCTGCCCCCTCACTGACCGGCCCGGCGAGCGACGTGCACCCCGTGCTGCGCCGGGCGACGGCCCCGCCCGCCGCACTCGACCTGCTCGCCCAGGCCCGCGCCGGCCTCGACGAGGCGTCCGCGCTCCAGGCCCCCAACGAGCGGTACGCGACGGCCCATCTGGCCGCCCTGCGCACCGCCGCCGCCGTGCTCGCCGCCCGGGGCCGCCCCGAGCCCACACCTAAGCGGCGGGCGAAGATCCGCAGCGCCTGGGAAGTGCTTCCCGAGATCGCGCCCGAACTCACCGAGTGGAGCGCGCTGTTCGCCTCCGGCGCCGCCCGCCGGGCGCGTGCGGAAGCAGGCATACGGGGCGCGGTGAGCGCGCGCGACGCCGACGACCTGATGCGCGACGTGGCGATGTTCCTGCGCCTCGTCGAGCGGATGCTGGTGCTCCAGCCGGTCCTTCCGCAGCCACGGCAGGACGGCGACGGAGGGGTGCCGGACGCGGGCTGACCGACCGTCCCGGCGCCGCCCATTAGGGTTGGGGGCACCCGAAATCTCCGCCACGGCCCCCCGGCCGCCGGCGGAACCAGCAAGCCCACCGCTCCGCCGCACACCAGGCGGTGCCGCGCCGAGGAGTCAACTGCCGTGTCGGACCCGTCGCGCCCCCGCGCCTCCCTCCGTACCGCCGTGGTCTGGGACGTTCTCCAGGACGCCCTCGAGCGCCGAGTGAAGGCCACGGGGCGGGAGTCGCTCGACGTGCTCGACACCGGGGGCGGCAGCGGCAAGTTCGCGGTGCCCGCGGCCCGCCTCGGTCACCGCGTCACCGTCGTCGACCCCAGCCCCAACGCGCTGTTCGCGCTGGAGCGCCGGGCCGCCGAGGCCGGTGTCGCCGACCGGGTGAGGGGAGTCCAGGGCGACGCGCACGGCCTCTTCGACGTCGTCGAGCGCGGCGGCTACGACGCCGTGCTGTGCCACGGCGTCCTGGAGTACGTCGACGACCCCGCCGAGGGCATCGGCAACGCGGTCGCCGCCCTGCGCGCCGACGGCGTCCTCAGCCTGCTCGCCGCCGGACTGGGCGGCGCGGTGCTCGCACGGGCCCTCGCCGGGCACTTCAAGGAGGCCAGGCAGGCGCTCGACGACCCGAACGGACGCTGGGGCGAGGGTGATCCCGTACCCCACCGCTTCACCGCCGAGCAGCTCACCGCGCTCGTCGAGGAGGCGGGCCTCGCGGTGACCGCCGTGCACGGTGTCCGGGTCTTCGCCGACCTCGTCCCCGGTGTGCTCGTCGACACCGAGCCGGGCGCCCTCGACGCCCTCCTGAAGCTGGAGGCCGCCGCCGCGGAACTGCCCGCGTTCCACTCCGTGGCCACGCAGCTGCACGTGCTCGGCGAGACCCGGGGTGCCGCCGAGGTCTGAGCGTCTGCTGTGCCGTGCCCCCTGATCAGGGGCGCGGCGGCGGATGGAGTACGCCACAGGCCCCCCGATCGGGCGCTCGGAGCCGTATGATCGAGGGAGACCGTCCGGCATGACGGGCCGTTCGCTGGGGAATCCACACCTCAGCGAGTCGGGGTGCCATGGCGGGTTCCGGTTGGCGAATTGGCGTAGAGGGGCGGGTTTCAAGGGGGCGATTCCCTGCCTATCCTGAAGAGGACCCCCCGGGTCGCCCCGGCGACCGCACGATGAGGAGGACTCCGTGCCGCTCTCAGAGCACGAGCAGCGCATGCTCGAGCAGATGGAGCGAGCGCTGTACGCCGAAGATCCCAAGTTCGCGTCAGCGCTTGAGGGAAGCGGGCTGCGTACGTACACCCGGCGGCGGGTCTACCAGGCGGTCGCGGGCTTTCTGGTGGGTATCGCGCTCCTCATGGCCGGAATGGTCGCACAGCAGATCTGGGTCAGCGTGGTGGGATTCCTCGTCATGCTGGGCTGCGCCGTGCTCGCCGTGACCGGTTGGCGCAAGGCCCCCAAGCCGGGTGAGCAGCCCACCGTTCCCACAGGCTCCGCCGGTGCCCGTCGTCAGACACGGCAGCGCCGCTCCATGATGGATCGAATCGAACAGCGCTGGCAGCGCCGCCGCGACGAACAGGGCGGCCACTGAGCCCCCGGAGTAGCCGGACTCCCCGCCAGACCTGAAGATCAGATGAAGGGTGACCGTCCTGGTGACGGTCACCCTTCGGTCACGCCTGGAATCGAACACGGGGCACCCTCGCGCCGCCGGGCACCGGTCATCGGTCATCGGTCGCCGGTCGCGGTCGCCGGTCGCCGTGACGCCCTGGCCCCGACGCAAGTCCGCCCCCACCGGGACAACCGGTGGGGGCGGACTCATGCGGGTGCGGACCTCGGTCGGACCCGGACCTCAGTTGTTCTGGCCGGTCGGCGTCGACGGCCGGCGCAGCGTCGGGCGGCGGGCGGCCAGTTCCGACGTGAGGGCCGACCAGCGGGCCGAAGCCGCCCAGATCACGCGGACGGTCGAACGGGGCAGGAAGAGCGCCCGGAAGCGGGCCCAGCGGTCGACCTGGGCCCGCAGCCCGGCCGCCACATGGTGCGCGTCCTGGGCGAGCCCCGCCGGGACCTGCGGCTGCGGGGCGTAGAGAACCTGCTCCACGGCCGCCGCCAGCCGGTGCACCGCCGCCTCGGCCGGCGGTTCCAGCCGCCCCAGCCGCACGATCCGCGCGGCGGCCTTGCGCGGTGTCTGCGACTCGTCCGGCGCGATGCCGTAGTCCCACGCCGTGTCGGTCACCTCCTGCCAGACCGCCAGGGCGTGCGCCGCGGTCTCCGCGGGTGTCCGCCCGTGCGCGCCCAGCCGCACGGACCGCGTCCGCATCCGCCACAGCATCGGCAGCAGGGGAACGGCGAGCAGCGCCAGCGCCCCGGGGACGATCAGCAGCGTCCAGGGGGAGAAGAACACCAGCCCCCAGAACCCGCGCTGCTCGTCGTAGGAACCCGGCAGGGCCGCCGCGGACTCGGACGAGCAACCGCCCTGCAGACGCACCTGCTGCGCCGAGCAGCTCTCGCTCTCCGACGGCGCCGTGGACGGCGCCGTGGACGCCGACTGCGACGGCCGCGGCACCTCCGGCAGGCCGTTGTCACCGGACGACTCGGGCTGGGTGTACTCGGGGGTGGTGCCCCGGTTCGGGGTGGGCTCGAAGCGGGTCCAGCCCACGCCCTCGAAGTACAGCTCGGGCCAGGCGTGCGCGTCGCGCAGCCCCACCGACATCGAACCGTTCGCCTCCGGGGTGCCGGGGGTGAAGCCCACCGCGACCCGGGCCGGAATGCCCAGGGTGCGGGCCATGGAGGCCATCGCGAACGAGAAGTGGACGCAGAAGCCCTCCTTCTCCTGGAGGAACCGGGCGATCGCCCGCGAGCCGGTCCCGCTCTGCACCTCGGTGTCGTAGGTGAACTCGCCGCTGAACGCGAACCAGTCCTGGAGCTTCACGGCCCGCTCGTAGTCGTTGGCGGCGCCCGCCGTGACCTCGCGAGCGGTGCGCGCCACCACCGGCGGCAGCGACGAGGGCACCTCGGTGTACTCCCGCTTCAGGGCGGGCGGCGGTGCCGGCGCCGACGCCAGCTGCTTCGCGGTGGGCCGCACGATCAGGCTCCTGACCGTGTACTGCGCGCCCTTGGTGTCCTGGCCGTGGTCGCCGACGAGCGTGCGGCCCACCGGCTCGTACCGCCAGTCGCCGTCGATGTCCACGGACGTCACCGGATACGGCATCGGCAGCCAGTTCTGCGCGTAGTCCTTCGCCGCCGCTATCCGGGTTTCGATCTCGTTCCGCTTGACGGCGGGACCCAGGCCGTTCGGCGTGCCGAAATCGTCCGGGACGCCGGTGATGGACCGCTCGGTGGGCTTCCAGGAAGTGCCGTCGAAGTCGTCCAGGGAGACGATCCGCAGATACATCTCCTGGATGTTGTCGGTGTTCGTGCGGTACGACAGGACCTGGCGGTCCTGGTCGACGTTCAGGCTCTCGCTCAGCTGGACCAGCGGGTTCACCGCGGAGATCGTGCCGCCGCCCCCGGAACCCGCGCCGAGCCCGCCGCCCGCGCCGCCCAGCAGGCCGCCGTCGAGGGCGGGCAGGCCCAGCGGCACCACCAGGGCGATACCGAGCGCGACCGCGCCGATCCGCCGCCCGGTGCGCACCGGGGCGACGGCGCCACCCCCGGTCTCCATGCCGGGAGCCCGCGCCCCGCCGCCGAAGACCCGGCCCCACTGCGAGAGCCGGTCGCGGCTCTCGGCCAGCAGCAGCATCAGATAGCCGGCGGAGGCGATCAGGAAGAACAGCCACGCGGCGCCGTCCGACAGCCCCGCCGCCACCGAGTAGAGCGCCAGCAGCGGCAGACCGGCCGGGGCCGCGCTGCGGAACGTCACCGCGAGCGCGTCGACCATCAGGCCGATGACCAGGACACCGCCGATCACCATCAGCTGGATGCCGTCCGTCATCGGCGCCGGGATGGCGTACCGGCCGACGTCGTCGGCACCGCTGCGCAGCAGCGAGCCGAAGTGCTGGAACGCCTCCGGGCCCGGGAACAGCCCGGCCAGCGCCTGCTGCCGGGCGAAGACCAGCGTCAGCATCATCAGCGTGACCAGGGCCTGCGCGGCCACCGTCAGCGCACGGGCCAGCGGCACCCGCCGGGCGAGCGCTCCCACTCCGCTCTGCACACCCAGCATCACCGCGGCCTGGAAGATCCAGGTCGCCGGCTCCACCAGCGGCAGCAGGGTGCACGCCGCCATGATCGTGGCGGCCCAGGCACACAGCGCCAGCCTCGCCCGACCGCTCATGACCGTCCCTCCGTCCCGATCCCGGAGACCATGCCGGTGCGCTGCCGGTCCGCCTGGCGCCACAGGTCCGTCAGCGAGGCGCCGCGCGGCACGCTCAGCGCCGTCCAGCCCGCCTCGTGCAGCAGGCGCAGCGACTCCTCGCCCGCGCTGTCGCCGTCCGTGGCGGGCACCTCGCCCGACTCCCGGGTCCACGTCTCGCTGTCCAGCAGGAAGGCGATCGCCCCGCCGCTGCGCCGGCGCATCCTGCCGATCAGCCCCGCCTGCTCCTCGTCGAGGTCGCCGAGGAAGGCGACCAGCAGCCCCTCGTTGCCACCGCGCAGCACGTCGTACGCGGAGGAGAGGCTGATGCCGTCGGAGTGGTCGATCACCGCGAGGGTGTCCATCATCAGCCCGGCCGCGTCGGCGGACTCCTGGCTGGAGCCCGCGAAGCCGTCGGCGCCCTCGCCCGGCACCGAACTGCCGGTGTCCGTCAACAGTCGTACGGAGAAACCCCGTTCGAGCATGTGCACCAGCATGGACGCGGCGCCCGAGACGGCCCACTCGAAGGCCGAGTCGGGGCCAGCGCCGAGATAGCCCACGGCGCGGGTGTCCAGCAGGACGGTGCAGCGGGCGCGCTGGGGCTGCTCCTCGCGGCGCACCATCAGCTCGCCGTAGCGCGCGGTGGAACGCCAGTGCACCCGGCGCAGGTCATCGCCGCGCCGGTAGCCGCGCGGGATCACGTCGTCCTCACCGGCCAGCGCCAGCGAGCGCTGCCGGCCGTCGCCGTACCCCTTCGCCTCGCCGCTCAGCCGCACCGGTGGCAGCGCCTCCACGCGCGGGATGACCGTCAGGGTGTCGAACGTCGAGAAGGACCGGGTCAGCTCGCACATCCCGAACGGGTCGGTCAGCCTCAGCTGGAGCGGTCCCAGGGGGTAGCGGCCGCGCAGATCGGAGCGGACGCGGTACGACACCTCGCGGCGGCCGCCCGCCTCGACCCGGTCCAGCACGAACCGGGGACGCGGACCGAGCACGTACGGCACCCGGTCCTGGAGCATCAGCAGCCCGGTGGGCAGCCGCGAGACGTTGTCCATCCGCAGATGGACGCGGGCCTCGCTGCCGGCGGGCACGCGCGCGGGGGAGAGGCGGCGGCTGCCCGCGACCCGGTAGCGGGTGCGGTACAGGACGGTCGCGCAGACCAGCGGCAGTACGGCGAGCAGCAGACCGACCCGGAGCAGATCGCTCTGCCCGAGCACGTACGCGCATATCGCGGCCGCCACCCCGGCGGCGAGGAAGGAGCGCCCGCGTGTGGTGAGCCCGGCGAGAGCCGTGCGCAGCCCGCCCTTGTCCTGCTCCGGGGCGGGCGCGGGCCCCGCGGTGGTCATCCAAGCCTCCGCGGCGGCTGCTGCGGATACGCGGGCGCGGTGCGGACCGCGCCGAAGCCGCCCTGCGGCGGCGCGGCCTGCGGCACGGGCGTGCGCTGCAGGATCTCCTGGACGACCTGCTCCGGCGTCCGGCGGTTGAGCTGGGCCTGCGCGGTGGGCAGCAGCCGGTGCGCGAGGACCGCGACCGCCAGGGACTGGATGTCGTCCGGCAGCGCGTATTCCCGGCCGCTGAGAGCGGCGGTCGCCTTCGCCGCACGCAGCAGATGCAGCGTGGCGCGCGGCGAGGCGCCGAGTCTGAGGTCGGGGTGGGTGCGGGTGGCGCCGACCAGGTCCACCGCGTAGCGCCGTACCGTTTCCGCGACGTGCACGCCGCGGACGGCCTCGATCAGCTTCACGATGTCATGGGCGTGGGCCACCGGCTGCATGTCCTCCAGCGGCGAGACGCCTCCGTGGACGTCGAGCATCTGGAGCTCGGCCTCCGGGCTCGGGTAGCCGACGGAGACGCGGGCCATGAAGCGGTCCCGCTGGGCCTCGGGGAGCGGGTAGGTGCCCTCCATCTCGACGGGGTTCTGCGTGGCCACCACCATGAAGGGGTGCGGCAGCTCGTACGTGTGTCCGTCGATCGTGACCTGGCGCTCCTCCAGGGACTCCAGCAGCGCGGACTGCGTCTTCGGCGACGCGCGGTTGATCTCGTCGCCGATCACGATCTGCGAGAAGATCGCGCCCGGCTTGAACTCGAACTCCTTGCGCTGCTGGTCCCAGATGGACACACCCGTGATGTCCGACGGCAGCAGGTCCGGCGTGAACTGGATACGCCGTACCGAACAGTCGATGGACCGCGCCAGTGCCTTGGCCAGCATGGTCTTGCCGACGCCGGGGACATCCTCGATCAGAAGATGTCCCTCGGCGAGCAGCACTGTCAGCGAAAGCCGTACGACCTCAGGCTTGCCCTCGATCACCGCCTCGACCGAACTGCGGACTCGCTCCACAGTGCTGGTCAGATCAGTGAGGCTCGCTCGATCGTCATAGGTCGTCACCCGGCCCTCCTCGGCCCGTTCTTTCTCCGGGCCGACGCTCTGCGATGCGGACCGGCCCACCCCGAAACACGGGCACCACGCGCGAACAGTTCCGCGTGTTGCCACACTTGCATTCTTGCTGCCGTTACCGATTCGTGTCACTCGCCTGTGGATAACGGTCGGCTATTTGTCGGCCTTGCACCGTTTTGAGCGCCAAGATGCCAGGAGATTGACAGGAACCCGAGGCGGCGGAAGACCGTTCGGGGGTGGGGGAGGCGGGTGCGACGGGCCGGTTCGACGCCGGTCAGGCCGGGCCGACCTCCCGCAGCAGCCCCGTCTTCACATCGAAGACGAAGCCGCGGACGTCGTCGGTGTGCAGCAGGAACGGGTTGGTCCGCACCCGCTGGATGGACTGACGTACGTCCTGGTCCACGTCCCGGAAGGACTCCACGGCCCAGGCCGGACGCTGGCCGACCTCCGCCTCCAGCTCGGTGCGGAAGTCCTCGGTGAGGGCCTCCAGACCGCAGCCGGTGTGGTGGATCAGCACCACGCTGCGGGTGCCCAGCTTGCGCTGGCTGATGGTGAGCGACCGGATCACGTCGTCGGTGACCACACCGCCCGCGTTGCGGATGGTGTGGCAGTCGCCCAGCTCGAGGCCGAGCGCGGCGTGCAGGTCCAGGCGCGCGTCCATGCAGGCCACGACGGCGACCCGCAGGACCGGGCGGGCGTCCATCCCGGGGTCGCTGAACGCGGCGGCGTACCGCCCGTTCGCCTCGACCAGCCGGTCGGTCACGGTGCCGCCGTTTATGGCGCCTTCGGTTTCGGTGGGAACTGATGCGGAGGTCGTCATAGGCATGACGGTACTGGTCACGAGCGCCGATGGCGCTCGGTGAGAGGGGACAAAGAACGTCATTGCAGGTTGTTGTGAGGTAACCCACAGGGGTGGCGGGATTGCACCACTCCGAGTGATTTCTCGGTATTCCGGGCTACGGCCCGAGGGCGGCGTCGCGACGCGCAGGCCGGTTGATTGACCGCAAGGGGCCGTGGACTAAAGTGACGCGGAGCGGGAGGCGAGGACCCCCTGCTGGACTGACATCCCCGAGAGATCCGGTCGCTGCCCGGCATCTCCCCGCGTGCGCGGCGCGTACGTACGGCTCGGCCTCCTCCCGCTCCCGGTCGGCCGGCACTTCCGGCGCCGGCGGACCTCCCCTTCACGAGCGGGCGGGGACCCGGCGGTGCGTACGGGCCCGCCGGACCTGAGAGGGCCCCTTGACCGAGAGCCGACACGTTCCCGTCATGCTCCAGCGGTGCCTGGACATGCTGGCCCCGGCCCTCACGGAGCCCGGCGCCGTCGTGGTCGACTGCACACTCGGCCTCGGCGGCCACAGCGAGGCGCTGCTCACCCGCTTCCCCGAGGCCCGGCTCGTCGCCCTCGACCGCGACAAGGAGGCGCTGCGCCTCTCCGGCAGGCGACTCGCCCCCTTCGGCGACCGCGCGACCCTGGTGCACGCCGTCTACGACGAACTCCCCGAGGTGCTCGCCCGCCTCGGCGTCCCGCACGTCCAGGGCGTCCTCTTCGACCTCGGCGTCTCCTCCATGCAACTCGACGAGGCCGACCGCGGCTTCGCCTACGCCCAGGACGCGCCCCTCGACATGCGCATGGACCAGACGACCGGCATCAGCGCCGCCGAGGTCCTCAACACCTACCCGGCCGGCGAACTCGTCCGGATCCTGCGGGCGTACGGCGAGGAGAAGCAGGCCAAGCGGATCGTCTCCGCGATCGTGCGCGAGCGCGACAAGGAGCCCTTCAGCAACAGCGCGCGCCTGGTCGAACTGATCCGCGACGCCCTGCCGCAGGCCGCCAAGCGCACCGGGGGCAACCCCGCCAAGCGCACCTTCCAGGCGCTGCGCATCGAGGTCAACGGCGAACTCACCGTACTGGAGCGGGCGATCCCCGCCGCCGTCAAGGCCCTTGCGGTCGGCGGCCGGATCGCCGTGCTGTCGTACCACTCGCTCGAAGACCGCCTCGTCAAGCAGGTGTTCGCGGCGGGCGCCGCCTCCACCGCGCCCCCCGGGCTCCCCGTCGTCCCCGAGCGCTACCAGCCCCGGCTCAAGCTCCTGACCCGTGGTGCCGAACTTCCCACCGAGGAAGAGGTCGCCGAGAACCGGCGTGCCGCCCCCGCACGGCTGCGCGGGGCGGAGCGCGTCCGGGAGGACGTGGAGTGAGGCGGACGAGGCGGCCGCAACACGGTGCGTGAAGGGGACGGTGGTGGGTCCGAGAACCGAACTCGCTGGCGCCAGGAGTGAGTCCGAGAACCGAACTGGCAGGGAGGGTGTGTGAGCAGGAAACCCGAACTGAAGGGCCGGGCCGCCCGTCTCGCGCGGCTGCTGCCCGCGGGCTCCGGCCGGGCCGCCCGCACCCCGTTCGTCCTCCTCGTCGTCGTGCTCCTCGGCGGCGGTCTCATCGGCCTCCTCGTCCTGAACTCCGCGCTGAGCGAGGGGTCGTTCCAGCTCGACGACCTCCAGGACGACGTCAAGAGCTACACCGACGAGGAACAGGCGCTCCAGCGGGACGTGGACGCCTACTCCGCCCCCGAGGCACTCCAGCGCCGCGCCCGCGAGCTGGGCATGGTGCCCGGCGGCGACCCCGCCTTCCTGGAACCCGGCGGCCGGGTCAAGGGCGTCCCGGGCCCCGCCGCCCCACAGTCACCGGCGAGCATGCCCCTGGTCCTCGCGCCCGAGGCACTCGCCCCCGCGGTCGCGGACGGCCCGACCCCCACACCGCCCCCCGCCCCGTCGGACTCGCCGGCCACCCCGTCTGCCGCGGCCGCCCCCGGCGCGGCGTCCGGTGCTGCGTCCGGCACCGCCCCCGGCGCGGCGTCCGGCACCGCCCCCGAAGCCCTCCGCGGTGCCGCCCCCGGCGCCGCTCCCACCCCCGCCGGCCCCTCCCCACGGTCCACCCCGCTCTCGACGAACCCCGGCAGGTGACGGAAGTGGTCGAATCAGGCAGGCAGCCGCCCCGCCGCCGCGTCCCCGGCCCCGCCCGGCCCGTACCCCCGGGCGGCCAGCAGCGCCGCCCCGGCCCCGGTGCCCGCCCCGCGGGCCAGCGCCGTCCGAGCGCGCCGCGGCAGCCCGCGCCGCGCACCATCCGGCTGGGCAGCCCGCGCCCCAGGCTGCGCATGGTGAGCCTCGCGCTGACCCTGGTGATGATCGCCTTCGTCGTCCGGCTGCTCCAGGTGCAGGCCGTCGACGCCGGCGAGTACGCGGCCAAGGCCGACCGCAACCGCTACGTCGGCCGGGTGCTCGCCGCCGAGCGGGGCGGGATCACCGACCGCAACGGCGTCGACCTGGCGATCAGCGCGGACGCCAACGACATCACCGCCGACCCGACGATGTTCACGCGCAAACTGCTCAAGATCGGCGACGGGCCCGAGCAGGCGGCGGCGCTCCTCGCGCCGATCCTGGGAGCCGACCAGGACACGATCGCCGAGAAGCTGCGCACGAAGAACACGCGGTACGTGCTCCTCGCCCGCCGCCAGACCCCGCAGGTCTGGAACCAGATCACCGATCTGCGGGCCGCGCTCGTCAAGAAGGCCAAGGACGACCCGGGCACCGTCAATGTGCTGGCCGGTGTCTTCCAGGAGCCCAGCAGCAAGCGCGTGTACCCCAACGGCGATCTCGCCGCCGGGATACTGGGCTGGGTCAACGCCGAGGGCAAGGGCGGCGGTGGCATCGAGCAGCAGCTGAACAGCGAACTGGCCGGCAAGAACGGCAAGATCCGCTACGCCCAGTCGGGCGGTCGGCTCGTTCCCACCGCGGGCTCCGCCGAGACCCCCGCCGTGGCCGGCTCGGACATCGAGCTGACCATCGACCGCGACATCCAGTGGGCCGCGCAGAACGCCATCACCGAGCAGGTGAAGAAGTCCAAGGCGGACCGCGGCTACGTGATAGTGCAGGACACCCGTACCGGCGAGATCCTCGCCATGGCCAACTCGCCCGGCTTCGACCCCAACGACCTCACCAAGGCGAACCCCGACGCCCTGGGCAACGCGGCCCTCCAGGACGCCTACGAGCCCGGCTCCACCGCCAAGGTCATGTCGATGGCCGCCGTCCTGGAGGAGAACGTCGCCACCCCCGAGACACACGTCACCGTGCCCAACCGGCTGCACCGCGGCGACCGCCTCTTCAAGGACGACATCGACCACCCGACCTGGTACCTGACGCTCAACGGCGTGCTCGCCAAGTCCAGCAACATCGGCACCATCCTCGCCACCGGGGAACTCGGCAGGAACCAGCGGGAGTCCAACCGGATCCTCTACTCCTACCTGCGCAAGTTCGGCATCGGCAGCTACACCGGGCTCGGCTTCCCCGGCGAGACCAGGGGCATCCTCGCCGCGCCCGGCGACTGGTCGACGTCGCAGCAGTACACGATCCCTTTCGGCCAGGGCGTCTCGATAAACGCGATGCAGGCGACCTCCGTCTTCTCGACGATCGCCAACGGCGGCGTCCGTGTCGCGCCCACCCTCGTCCGGGGCACCAAGGGGCCCGACGGCCGCTTCACCCCCGCCCCCAAGCCCAAGAAGACCCGGGTGGTGAGCGAGAGGACGGCGAAGACGCTGGCCAGGATGCTGGAATCCGTCGTGGACGACGAGGAGGGCACCGGCACCAAGGCCCGTATCCCCGGTTACCGGGTCGCGGGCAAGACGGGCACGGCGAACCGCGTGGATCCGGCCACCGGCAGATACCGCGGCTACACCTCGTCGTTCGCCGGGTTCGCACCCGCGGACAAGCCGCGGATCACCGTGTACTGCGCCATCCAGAACGCGACCAAGGGCAACTACTTCGGCGGCCAGATCTGCGGCCCCATCTACAAGGAGGTCATGGAGTTCGCCCTGAAGACCCTGCAGGTCCCGCCGACCGGCGCCGGACCCGCGAACCTGCCCGTCAGCTTCAAGCCCTGACCCGCCTCCCGGGCGACCCCCGACCCTCCTGACCCCTCCCTGATCCACCCGCTGATCAGCGCAACCAGCCAGGAACGCACCCGTGACCATGATCACTCCCGACCCCGGGAACCACGCATCCCCGTCTCCCCCGCCAAAACCCTCGCTTCGCTCCGGCGGGGGTGCGCCCGGTACGCTCACCGCCGTGCCACACGCTGATCAGTCCCAAACCACCCAGAAGGGCGTTTCCGTGACATACCCCGGACCGCCCAGGCCGGCCCAGCTCTCCGCCACACCCCTCGCGGAACTCGCCGGACACCTGGGTGCCGCACAGCCGGAGACCGGGGAGGCCACCGGGGTCACGGGCATCACCCATGACTCCCGCGCCGTCCGCCCCGGCGACCTGTACGCCGCCCTGCCCGGCGCCCGGATGCACGGCGCCGACTTCGTGAACCAGGCGGCCGGCCTCGGCGCCGTCGCCGTCCTGACCGACCCGAGCGGGGCCGAGCGCGCCGCCGCCACCGGGCTCCCGGTCCTCGTCGTCGACGACCCGCGCGGCCGGATGGGCGAGCTGGCGGCCACGATCTACGGCCGCCCCGGCCGCGACCTGCTCCAGATCGGCATCACCGGCACCTCCGGCAAGACCACCACCGCCTACCTCGTCGAGGGCGGCCTCAGGACGGTCCGCTCCACCGGGCTCATCGGCACCGTCGAGATGCGCATCGGCGACGAGCGCATCAAGTCCGAGCGCACCACCCCCGAGGCCACCGACCTCCAGGCCCTCTTCGCGGTCATGCGCGAACGCGGCGTGGACGCGGTCGTGATGGAGGTGTCCAGCCACGCCCTGGTCCTCGGCCGGGTCGACGGCTGCGTGTTCGACGTGGCGGTGTTCAACAACCTCAGCCCGGAGCACATGGAGTTCCACTCCGACATGGAGGACTACTTCCAGGCCAAGGCGGGGCTGTTCACACCCGAGCGCAGCAGGCTCGGCGTCGTCAACCTCGACGACGAGTACGGCCGCCGGCTCACCAAGGAGGCGTCGGTCCCCGTCGTCACGTTCTCCGCCGAGGGCCACCCCGACGCCGACTGGCGTGCCGTGGACGTCGAGGTCGGGCCGATGGACTCGACGTTCACCGTGATCGGCCCCAAGGGCGAGCGGATCACCGCCAGGTCGCCGCTGCCGGGCCCGTTCAACGTCGCCAACACCCTCGCCGCGATCGCCGCCCTGGCCGTCGCCGGGATCGATCCGCAGACCGCCGCGGACGGCGTCGCCGCCGTGCCGGGCGTGCCGGGCCGGCTGGAGCGCGTGGACGCCGGGCAGCCCTACCTCGCGGTCGTCGACTACGCCCACAAGACGGACGCCGTCGAGTCGGTCCTCAAGGCGCTGCGCAAGGTCACCGAGGGCAGGCTGCACGTGGTGCTCGGCTGCGGCGGCGACCGGGACCGGACCAAACGCGCGCCGATGGGCGCCGCCATCGCCCGGTTCGCCGACACGGCCGTACTGACCTCCGACAACCCCCGCTCCGAGGACCCCCTCGCGATCCTCGCCACCATGCTTCAGGGAGCGGCCTCCGTGCCGGCCCACGAGCGCGGCGAGGTCCTCCTCTTCGAGGACCGGGCCGCCGCGATCGCCGCGGCCGTGGCCCGCGCGGAACCCGGCGACACCGTGCTGGTCGCGGGCAAGGGCCACGAGCAGGGCCAGGACATCGCCGGCGTGGTCCGTCCCTTCGACGACCGCCAGGTGCTTCGCGAAGCTATCCAGCAGACCCAGGGATGAACTTGTGATCGCCCTCTCTCTCGCCGAGATCGCAGAAGTCGTCGGCGGGCAGACGCACGACATACCGGATCCGTCGGTCGAGGTCACCGGACCCGTCGTCCGGGACTCCCGTGAGGTGGAGCCCGGCAGCCTCTTCGTCGCCTTCGTCGGCGAGCGCGTGGACGGCCACGACTTCGCGGCCGCCGTCGTCGAGGCGGGCGCGGCAGCCGTGCTGGCGTCGCGCCCCGTCGGCGTGCCCGCGATCGTCGTGGCCGACGTCCAGGCGGCGCTCGGCGCCCTCGCCCGCCATGTGGTGCGCGAACTCGGCACCACCCTCGTCGCCCTCACCGGCTCCGCGGGCAAGACCAGCACCAAGGACCTCATCGCCCAGGTCCTCGGGCGCAAGGCGCCGACGGTGTTCACGCCCGGCTCCCTCAACAACGAGATCGGGCTGCCCCTCACCGCGCTCAGCGCCACCGAGGAGACCCGTTTCCTCGTCCTGGAGATGGGCGCCCGTGGCATCGGCCACATCCGCTACCTCACCGGCCTGACCCCGCCGAAGGTGGGCCTCGTGCTCAACGTCGGCAGCGCCCACATCGGCGAGTTCGGCGGCCGTGAGCAGATCGCGCAGGCCAAGGGCGAGTTGGTCGAGGCCCTGCCGCCGGCGAGCGAGGGCGGCGCCGCGATCCTCAACGCCGACGACCCCCTCGTCCGCGCCATGGCCTCCCGCACCAAGGCCAAGGTGGTCCTCTTCGGAGAGTCCGGCGAAGCGGACGTACGCGCCGAGAACGTACGGCTCACGGACGCGGGACAGCCCGCGTTCCGCCTTCACACACCCTCCGGTGCAAGTGATGTGACCATGCGCCTGTACGGTGAGCACCACGTGTCGAACGCGCTCGCCGCGGCCGCCGTCGCCCATGAGCTGGGCATGTCCGCGGAAGAGATCGCCACCGCGCTCTCCGAGGCGGGCTCCCTCTCCCGTTGGCGGATGGAGGTCACCGAGCGCCCGGACGGCGTGACGGTCGTCAACGACGCCTACAACGCGAACCCCGAGTCCATGCGGGCCGCTCTGCGCGCGCTCGCAGCCATGGGCAAGGGGCGGCGGACCTGGGCGGTGCTCGGCAAGATGGCCGAGCTCGGGGACGAATCGCTCGCCGAGCACGACGCGGTCGGACGGCTCGCCGTCCGGCTCAATGTCGGCAAGCTCGTCGCCGTCGGGGGCAGGGAGGCCTCCTGGCTGCAACTGGGCGCATACAACGAGGGTTCGTGGGGTGAGGAGTCGGTGCACGTGTCCGACGCACAGGCGGCGATCGACCTGTTGCGCAGTCAGTTGCGCCCGGGGGACGTCGTACTCGTGAAGGCGTCCCGGTCGGTCGGGCTCGAGAGTGTGGCGCAGGCGCTGCTCGACGGCGGCAACGAGGGTGAGGTTGCCGCGCGATGATGAATCAGATCCTGTTCGCAGGAGTCATCGGTCTCTTCCTGACGCTGGTCGGCACCCCGCTGCTGATCAAGCTGCTGGCCCGCAAGGGCTACGGCCAGTACATCCGTGACGACGGCCCGCGCGAGCACGCCAGCAAGCGCGGTACGCCGACCATGGGTGGTATCGCCTTCATCCTCGCGACGATCGTCGCGTACTTCCTGGCCAAGGTGATCTCGGGCCAGCCGCCGACGTTCTCCGGTCTGCTGGTGCTCGGCCTGATGGCCGGCATGGGCCTGGTCGGCTTCCTCGACGACTACATCAAGATCGTCAAGCGTCGTTCGCTCGGTCTGCGGGCCAAGGCCAAGATGGCCGGGCAGCTGATCGTCGGTATCGGCTTCGCGGTCCTCGCGCTGCAGTTCCCCGACGCCCGCGACCAGACACCGGCCTCCACCAGGCTCTCCTTCGTGCAGGACTTCGGCTGGTCCATCGGCCCGGTGCTGTTCGTGATCTGGGCGCTGTTCATGATCCTCGCGATGTCGAACGGCGTGAACCTGACCGACGGCCTCGACGGCCTCGCCACCGGCGCCTCCGTCCTCGTCTTCGGCGCGTACACCTTCATCGGCGTCTGGCAGTTCCAGGAGTCCTGCGCCAACACGCAGACCCTGACCAACCCGGAAGCCTGCTACGAGGTACGCGATCCCCTCGACCTCGCGATCGTCGCCTCCGCGCTGATGGGCGCCTGCCTCGGCTTCCTGTGGTGGAACACCTCGCCCGCGAAGATCTTCATGGGTGACACCGGTTCGCTGGCCCTCGGCGGCGCGCTCGCCGGTCTCGCGATCTGCTCCCGCACCGAGCTGCTCCTGGCGCTCCTCGGCGGTCTGTTCGTCCTCATCACCATGTCGGTCGTCATCCAGGTCGGCTCGTTCAAGCTGACCGGCAAGCGCGTCTTCCGCATGGCACCGCTCCAGCACCACTTCGAACTCAAGGGCTGGTCCGAGGTCCTCGTCGTGGTCCGCTTCTGGATCATCCAGGGCATCTGCGTGATCGTCGGACTGGGCCTCTTCTACGCGGGATGGGCGGCCGACAAGTGACCGACTGGCAGGGCAAGCACGTCACCGTCGCCGGGCTCGGCGTCTCCGGCATCCCCGCGGCCAAGGTCCTGCACGGCCTCGGCGCCGTCGTCACGGTCGTCAACGACGGCGACGACGAACGCGCCCGGGCCCAGGCCGCCGAGTTGGAGGCGCTCGGCGTCACCGTGCGTCTCGGAGACGGCGCCACCCTGCCGGAAGGCACCGAACTCGTCGTCACCGCGCCCGGCTGGAAGCCCGACAAGCCGCTGTTCACGGCCGCCCGCGAGGCGGGCCTGGAGATCTGGGGCGACGTCGAGCTGGCCTGGCGTCTGCGCGGCCCCGACGCACCGCCCTGGCTGGCCGTCACGGGCACCAACGGCAAGACCACCACGGTCCAGATGCTCGCCTCGATCCTGAGGGCCGCGGGGCTGCGCACGGCCGCCGTCGGCAACATCGGGGTCTCGCTCCTGGACGTCGTCCTCGGCGACGAGCAGTACGACGTCCTGGCCGTGGAGCTGTCCAGCTACCAGCTCCACTGGGCGCCCTCCCTGCGCGCCCACTCCGCCGCCGTCCTGAACCTCGCCCCCGACCACCTCGACTGGCACGGCTCCATGGAGGCGTACGCCAAGGACAAGGGCCGTGTGTACGAGGGCAATCGGGTCGCCTGCGTCTACAACGTGGCCGACAAGGCCACCGAGGACCTGGTGCGCGAGGCGGACGTCGAGGAGGGCTGCCGGGCCGTCGGGTTCACGCTCGGCACCCCGGGCCCGTCCCAACTCGGCGTCGTGGACGGCATCCTGGTCGACCGGGCCTTCGTCGAGAACCGGCAGAAGAACGCCCAGGAGCTCGCCGAGATCTCCGACGTCGACCCGCCGGCCCCGCACAACATCGCCAACGCCCTCGCCGCGGCGGCCCTCGCCCGTGCCTTCGGCGTGCCCGCCAAGGCCGTACGGGACGGCCTGCGGGCCTTCACCCCGGACGCGCACCGCATCGCGCACGTGGCCGACGTGGACGGCGTCACCTACATCGACGACTCCAAGGCCACCAACACGCACGCCGCGCAGGCATCGTTGGCGTCCTACGAGTCGATCGTGTGGATCGCCGGCGGACTCGCCAAGGGCGCGACCTTCGACGAACTCGTCGCCGGGGCCGCGAAGCGGCTGAGGGGCGTCGTGCTGATCGGCGCGGACCGCGCGCTGATCCGCGAAGCGCTCGCGCGACACGCCCCCGAGGTGCCGGTCGTGGACCTCGACCGGACTGACACTGGGGCGATGCTCGCGGCTGTCCGCGAGGCACGGGCGCTCGCACAGGCGGGCGACACGGTGCTGCTGGCACCGGCCTGCGCGTCGATGGACATGTTCGTCAACTACAACAGGCGCGGGGACGCGTTCGCGGAGGCAGTGCGCGAACTCGCCTCCGCGGACGGCTGACCGGCCCGCCCGTGCCTGGCGGCGGAGCTGGGCGAACCTGGGAGGGAACGCGTGACACGGTTGTCGTCGGTGCGCCGCGGGAAGGGCGCCCCCGATGCCCAGTAGCAGCCGTACCGGGCGCCCTCCCGTCCAGCGCCTCACCCGCCGCCCGCCCGTCCCCCGCCCGCCCCGCGAGAACCCCGTACGCCGGCTCCACACGCGGGCGCGGCGGGCCTGGGACCGTCCGCTCACCGCGTACTACCTGATCCTCGGCGGCAGCCTGCTGATCACCGTGCTCGGCCTGGTGATGGTCTACTCGGCCTCGCAGATCACCGCGTTGCAGAAGTCGCTGCCGGGGACCTTCTTCTTCCGCAAGCAGTTCCTCGCCGCCTCCATCGGCGCCCTCCTGCTGCTCGTGGCCTCGCGCATGCCGGTGAAGCTGCACCGGGCGCTGGCGTACCCGATCCTGGCCGGCTGCGTCTTCCTGATGGCCCTGGTGCAGGTCCCCGGGATAGGGCAGTCGATCAACGGCAACCAGAACTGGATCGCCGTCGGCGGCTCGTTCCAGATCCAGCCCAGTGAGTTCGGCAAGCTGGCGCTCGTGCTGTGGGGGGCCGACCTGCTCGCCCGCAAGGAGGACAAGCGGCTGCTGACCCAGTGGAAGCACATGCTGGTACCGCTGGTGCCGGTGACGTTCATGCTCCTCGGGCTCATCATGCTCGGCGGCGACATGGGCACCGCGATCATCCTCACGGCCATCCTGTTCGGTCTGCTGTGGCTGGCCGGCGCGCCGACCAGGCTGTTCGTGGGAGTGCTGTCCGTCGCCGGACTGATCGGCTTCGTCCTGATCAGGACCAGCGAGAACCGGATGGCCCGGCTCGCCTGCATCGGCGCGACGGAACCCCGCACGGACGGCGCCGACTGCTGGCAGGCCGTGCACGGCATCTACGCCCTCGCCTCGGGTGGAATCTTCGGCTCCGGGCTCGGCGCCAGTGTGGAAAAATGGGGCCAACTCCCGGAAGCACACACCGACTTCATCTTCGCCGTCACCGGTGAGGAACTGGGCCTCGCGGGGACGCTGTCGGTGCTCGCCCTCTTCGCGGCTCTAGGCTATGCGGGTATCCGCGTGGCCGGACGCACGGAGGACCCCTTCGTCAGGTATGCCGCGGGAGGCGTGACCACCTGGATCACCGCTCAGGCGGTGATCAACATCGGTGCGGTGCTCGGTCTGCTGCCGATCGCCGGAGTCCCGCTCCCGCTGTTCTCCTACGGGGGTTCCGCCCTGCTGCCGACCATGTTCGCCATCGGGCTGCTGATCGCCTTCGCACGCGACGAGCCCGCTGCGCGGGCGGCGCTTGCGATGCGGCAACCCCGCTTTGGTAGAAAGCGGGGCGGCGGCCCTTCGGGGCGGCCCGGGAGATGGAACACGATGCGACGGCGTGCCTGAGCGGTACGTACGTCCGGAGAGCGGTGAATTTCGGTGCATGTCGTCCTCGCCGGTGGCGGAACCGCCGGTCACATCGAGCCCGCGCTCGCCCTCGCGGACGCCCTGCGCAGGCAGGACCCGACCGTGGGCATCACGGCACTGGGCACGGAGCGCGGCCTTGAGACACGCCTCGTCCCCGAGCGCGGCTACGAACTCGCGCTGATCCCCGCCGTACCCCTGCCACGCAAGCCGACCCCGGAGCTGATCACCGTGCCCGGCCGGCTGCGCGGCACGATCAAGGCGACCGAGCAGATCCTGGAGCGCACCAAGGCGGACTGCGTCGTCGGATTCGGCGGCTACGTGGCACTGCCCGGCTATCTCGCCGCCAAGCGCCTCGGCGTGCCGATCGTCGTCCACGAGGCCAACGCCCGCCCCGGTCTCGCCAACAAGATCGGCTCCCGCTACGCCGCCCAGGTCGCCGTCTCCACCCCGGACAGCAAGCTGCGCGACGCCCGCTACATCGGCATCCCGCTGCGCCGCTCCATCGCCACCCTCGACCGCGCCGCGGCGCGGCCCGAGGCCCGCGCCCTGTTCGGCCTCGACCCGAACCTGCCGACGCTGCTGGTCTCCGGCGGCTCGCAGGGCGCCCGCCGCCTCAACGAGGTGGTCCAGCAGGTCGCGCCCTACCTCCAGCAGGCCGGGATCCAGATCCTGCACGCGGTCGGCCCGAAGAACGAACTGCCGCAGGTGCACCAGATGCCGGGGATGCCCCCGTACATCCCGGTACCGTACGTGGACCGGATGGACCTCGCGTACGCGGCGGCCGACATGATGCTGTGCCGAGCGGGCGCGATGACCGTCGCCGAGCTCTCCGCCGTCGGGCTCCCCGCCGCCTATGTCCCGCTGCCCATCGGCAACGGCGAACAGCGGCTGAACGCCCAGCCGGTGGTCAAGGCCGGCGGCGGACTGCTGGTCGACGACGCGGAACTGACCCCCCAGTGGGTCCAGCAGAACGTCCTGCCCGTGCTCGCCGACCCGCACCGGCTGTACGAGATGTCCCGCGCCGCCAGCGAGTTCGGCCGCCGGGACGCCGACGACCTGCTCGTCGGCATGGTGTACGAGGCGATCGCGTCGCGCCGCTAGGGGCGCGGCAGAAGGCAGGGGAGCGTGGCCGGACCGACCACCGCGGAACGCGGCGCGGACGACGATCTGGACTCCGGCCCGCTTCCACGGCGCCGACGGCGGCTGCCCGGCCCGCGGACGCTGGTCGGCGCCGCGGTCGCCCTGGTGCTGCTCGGCGGGGTCTCGGTCTGGGCCCTGTACGGCTCGTCGTGGCTGCGGGCCGAGCGGGTCTCCGTGTCGGGCACCCGGGTGCTCACCGAGGCCCAGGTGCGCGAGGCGGCCGAGGTGCCCCTCGGGGATCCGCTGATTTCCGTGGACACCGACGCGATCGAGTCGCGATTGCTGGAGAAATTGCCCCGAATCGACTCGGTTGAGGTCATTCGTTCCTGGCCTCATGGAATCGGGCTGAAAGTCACCGAGCGCACTCCGGTGCTGATTGTCGAAGCCGCCGGAAATTCGGGCAAGTACGTCGAAGTCGACGCGAAGGGTGTTCGTTTCGCCACCGTTTCGCGTGCCCCGAAGGGTGTTCCCGTCCTGGAATTGGCGCTGTCCCGTCCGGGATCCTCGGCCGCCAGTCTGCGGCGATTCGGCGAGGACCGGCTCGTGCGCGAGGCGGTACGGGTCGCGGGTGACATTCCGGCCGCCGTCGCGCCCGACACCCTGGTGGTCAAGGTGCGTTCGTACGACGCCATCTCGCTGGAGTTGAGCGGGGACCGTACCGTCGCCTGGGGGAGCGCGGAGAGGGGGCGTGCGAAGGCCCGTGCGCTCAGTGCTCTGATGGAAGCCGCCCCCGACGCGGGGCACTTCGACGTGAGTGTTCCCACCGCCCCTGCGTCAGCGGGAAGTTGACGCACATCCGCGCAGGCCAGCACCCTGGTTGGGCACCGCTACGGCTGATCACATAGGGTGAAAAGAAAAACGGGAGGTTCGGCGTGTTCGTTGAACGGGCGCCACTTGTCGACTTAGTGTCCTGTTCGGAAGAGTCCAAGGAACAGACACACTGGTAACCCTAAACTTCAGCGTTAGGGTTCGGGTCGGCGTTCGGACCGTCCCACTTCGGCATCAGTCGTCGGATCGCGGGTACCCCGCGAGGCGGCGACACGTAACTCGAGGCGAGAGGCCTTCGACGTGGCAGCACCGCAGAACTACCTCGCAGTCATCAAAGTCATCGGTGTCGGCGGCGGTGGTGTCAATGCCATCAACCGGATGATCGAGGTCGGTCTCAAGGGCGTCGAGTTCATCGCCATCAACACCGACGCGCAAGCTCTGTTGATGAGCGACGCCGACGTCAAGCTCGACGTCGGCCGTGAACTCACCCGCGGACTCGGCGCCGGCGCCAACCCGGCGGTCGGCCGCAAGGCCGCCGAGGACCACCGCGAGGAGATCGAGGAGGTCCTCAAGGGGGCCGACATGGTCTTCGTGACGGCCGGCGAGGGCGGCGGCACCGGCACCGGCGGCGCGCCCGTCGTGGCCAACATCGCCCGCTCGCTGGGCGCCCTCACCATCGGCGTGGTCACCCGCCCCTTCACCTTCGAGGGCCGCCGCCGCGCCAACCAGGCCGAGGACGGCATCGCCGAGCTCCGCGAAGAGGTCGACACCCTCATCGTCATCCCGAACGACCGGCTGCTGTCCATCTCGGACCGCCAGGTCTCGGTGCTCGACGCCTTCAAGTCGGCCGACCAGGTCCTGCTCTCCGGTGTCCAGGGCATCACCGACCTCATCACCACGCCGGGCCTGATCAACCTCGACTTCGCCGACGTCAAGTCCGTCATGTCCGAGGCCGGCTCCGCCCTCATGGGCATCGGCTCGGCCCGCGGCGACGACCGAGCGGTGGCCGCCGCCGAGATGGCGATCTCCTCGCCGCTGCTGGAGGCGTCCATCGACGGCGCCCGCGGTGTGCTGCTCTCCATCTCCGGCGGATCCGACCTCGGTCTCTTCGAGATCAACGAGGCCGCCCAGCTGGTCAGCGAGGCCGCCCACCCCGAGGCCAACATCATCTTCGGCGCGGTCATCGACGACGCCCTCGGCGACGAGGTCCGCGTCACGGTCATCGCGGCCGGCTTCGACGGCGGCCAGCCCCCGGCCAAGCGGGACAACATCCTCGGCTCGGCCACGGCCAAGCGCGAGGAGCCGGCCCCGGTGCGGGCCCCCGAGACCCGCCCCTCCTTCGGCTCGCTCGGCAGCGTCAAGCCGAAGGAGGAGCCGGCGCCCGCCCCGGAGCCGGTGAGCGAGGTGCCCGTCGCCCCGCCGGTCCCGCCGTCCCGGTCCTACACGGACAGCGCGGCGGAGGAGCTGGACGTACCGGACTTCCTCAAGTGATAGGACAGCGCGAGAACGCGAGCGGCGCGCACTTCGCCTTCACCGACAGGTGGGGCGGGGTGAGCGCCGCTCCGTATGAGGAGCTCAATCTCGGCGGGGCGGTCGGGGACGACGCCGGCGCCGTGACGACCAACCGGGAACTGGCCGCGAAGTCGCTGGGCCTCGACCCCGGCCGGGTCGTCTGGATGAACCAGGTGCACGGCGCGGAGGTGGCGGTGGTCGACGGACCGTGGGGCTCCGCCGCCGACATCCCCTCCGTCGACGCGATCGTCACCACCGGGCGCGGTCTCGCGCTCGCGGTGCTCACCGCCGACTGCGTGCCCGTCCTGCTGGCCGACCCCGTCGCCGGGGTCGCGGCCGCCGCCCACGCGGGCCGGCCCGGGATGGTGGCCGGGGTCGTCCCCGCCGCCGTCCGGGCCATGATCGAACTCGGCGCCGACCCCGCGCGGATCGTCGCCCGCACCGGCCCCGCCGTCTGCGGCCGCTGCTACGAAGTGCCCGAAGCGATGCGCACCGACGTGGCCGCCGTGGAACCGACGGCGTACGCCGAGACCAGTTGGGGCACGCCCTCCGTGGATGTGAGCGCCGGAGTGCACGCCCAACTGGAGCGACTGGGGGTGCGCGACCGGCGGCAGTCGCCGGTGTGCACGCTGGAGTCACGCGACCACTTCTCGTACCGCCGCGACCGCACCACAGGGCGACTCGCGGGATATGTCTGGCTGGACTGATGGGCATGACCGACCGTAAGGCACAACTCGCCGCGAATCTGGCGCAGGTGGAGGACCGCATCGCGGCGGCGTGCACGGCCGCGGGGCGCAAGCGTGAAGAGGTGACCCTGATCGTGGTCACCAAGACCTATCCCGCGAGCGATGTGCGCATCCTGTCGGAGCTCGGTGTGCGCCATGTCGCCGAGAACAAGGACCAGGACGCGGCGCCCAAGGCGGCCGAGTGCTCGGATCTGTCCCTTGTGTGGCACTTCGTGGGGCAGTTGCAGACCAACAAGGTCCGTTCTGTGGTGCGTTATGCGGATCTCGTGCAGTCCGTCGACCGTTCCCGGCTCGTCACGGCGCTGTCGAAGGAGGCGGTCCGGGTCGGGCGCGAGGTGGGGTGCCTCATCCAGGTCGCCCTCGACGCCGACGAGAGCGGCCGGGGGGCGCGCGGCGGGGTCGGACCGGACGGAATCGCGGAGTTGGCCGATCTTGTGGCGGACTCGCCGGGTCTGCGACTCGATGGTCTGATGACCGTGGCGCCGCTCACCGGGGAGTACGCGGGGCGCCAAAGCGCGGCCTTCGGGCGGTTGATGGATTTGTCGACCGACCTGCGCCGCGACCATCCGGCTGCGAACATGGTCTCGGCAGGGATGAGTGCGGACCTCGAGGAGGCCGTCGCGGCCGGGGCGACACATGTGCGCGTCGGCACTGCGGTACTCGGAGTCCGTCCCAGGCTCGGGTAACGTCGCCAAGAAGTCGGACCACAGCAGAAAATATGGTCATTCCGTCGAAGGGCGGCGCAACGACCTCGTGGATCGCGGGCACTTGGGAAGTCGTCAGTCGATCCACCACAGAGCGGAGGACTCAGAGCATGGCCGGCGCGATGCGCAAGATGGCGGTCTACCTCGGCCTCGTGGAGGACGATGGGTACGACGGCAGGGGATTCGACCCCGACGACGACTTCGAGCCCGAGCTCGACCCCGAGCCCGAGCGGGACCATCGGCGCCATGAGCCGGTGCACCAGTCACACCAGTCACATCAGTCCCAAAGGGACGAATCGGTGCGAGTGGTGCAGCCCCCGGCGCAGCGCGAACCGGTGTCGCACGCCACTTCGCTCCCCGCGGAAACGGTGCGACCCGCCCGGATCGCACCCGTGGCGTCCATCACACAAGACCGTTCCAGTCTGGAGAAGAACGCACCGGTGATCATGCCCAAGGTCGTGTCCGAACGAGAGCCGTATCGGATCACGACGTTGCACCCGCGGACCTACAACGAGGCCCGTACCATCGGGGAACACTTCCGTGAGGGCACCCCGGTGATCATGAATCTGACTGAGATGGACGACACAGATGCGAAGCGACTTGTCGACTTTGCGGCGGGTTTGGTGTTTGGTCTTCACGGCAGCATCGAGCGGGTGACGCAGAAGGTGTTCCTGTTGTCGCCTGCTAACGTCGATGTCACGGCGGAGGACAAGGCCCGCATCGCAGAGGGCGGGTTCTTCAACCAGAGCTGAGACGCACCACCGGAAACAGCAGTACAGGCAGCACGGAACGGGGAGAGGGAAACACCGGACATGAGCGTGGTCTTGACGATCCTCTACATCGCGCTGACGGTGTTCTTCATCGTGCTGATCTTCCGGTTGGTCATGGACTACGTCTTCCAGTTCGCCCGCTCATGGCAACCCGGCAAGGCGATGGTGGTCGTTCTGGAGGCCACCTACACTGTCACTGATCCACCGCTCAAGCTTCTGCGGCGGTTCATTCCGCCGCTGCGTCTCGGGGGCGTGGCGCTCGACCTGTCCTTCTTCGTGCTGATGATCATCGTTTTTATCCTGCGCACGCTAGTGGCCAGCGGGATGGGAACGGTGTGAGAGATGCGGTCTTGCCGAATGCCGACGACTACGTTGAGGTGAAGAGATGCCGTTGACCCCCGAGGACGTGCGGAACAAGCAGTTCACGACCGTCCGCCTCCGAGAAGGCTATGACGAGGACGAGGTCGATGCCTTCCTCGATGAGGTCGAAGCCGAACTGACACGCCTGCTTCGTGAGAACGAGGACCTGCGTGCCAAGCTCGCCGCGGCCACGCGCGCTGCTGCCCAGAACCAGCAGAACATGCGCAAACCCCCTGAGCAGGACCAGCAGCAGGGCGGTATGCAGCAGGGCGGCATGCAGCAGGGCGGCATGCAGCAGGGCGGTATGCAGCAGCAGGGCATGCGAGGTCCCGGCGCTCCCGTACCCGCTGGGATATCGGGCCCGCCGCAGCAGATGGGGGGCCCCATGGGTGGCCCGCCCCAGCTGCCGAGCGGTGCGCCGCAGCTGCCCGCCGGCCCCGGTGGCCAGGGGCAGCAGGGTCCCGGACCGATGGGTCAGGGGCCGATGGGCCAGGGCCCCATGGGTCAGGGCCAGATGGGTCAGCCCCAGATGGGGCAGGGCCCGATGGGCGGCCAGCCGCCCATGCAGCAGATGGGGGGCCCGATGGGCGGCCCCATGGGTGGTCCGATGGGCGGCCCCGGTCAGGGCCCGGGCGGTGACAGCGCCGCGCGTGTGCTCTCGCTGGCCCAGCAGACCGCCGACCAGGCGATCGCCGAGGCCCGTTCCGAGGCCAACAAGATCGTCGGTGAGGCCCGCAGCCGCGCCGAGGGTCTGGAGCGGGACGCCCGTGCCAAGGCCGACGCCCTGGAGCGGGACGCGCAGGAGAAGCACCGCGTCGCGATGGGCTCCCTGGAGTCCGCCCGCGCCACGCTGGAGCGCAAGGTCGAGGACCTGCGCGGCTTCGAGCGCGAGTACCGCACGCGACTGAAGTCCTACCTGGAGTCGCAGCTGCGTCAGCTGGAGACCCAGGCGGACGACTCGCTGGCTCCGCCGCGCACCCCTGCGACCGCGTCGCTGCCGCCGTCCCCGACGCCGTCGATGGCGCCGGCCGGTGCGAGCGCGCCGTCGTACGGCGGACAGGGCATGGGTGGCACTGGGTCGCCGGCCGCTCCCTCCTACGGCGGTCAGCAGCAGATGTCTCCGGCCATGACCCAGCCGATGGCTCCGGTCCGGCCGCAGGGCCCGTCGCCGATGGGGCAGGCTCCCTCGCCGATGCGCGGGTTCCTCATCGACGAGGACGACAACTGATCATCACCCGCACGCCATAGGCGTCGGCGGCTTTCAGGGCGGGGCCCCGGACCTCTTCGGTCCGGGGCCCCGCCCTTGTGCTACGCGAGTTCGGGGTTTTTGGGGCGGTTGTTCGGAGGCAGGGCGGATGTTTTACGGACACCACGCCGAAGGCCCGGCGACACCACAGGATGTCGCCGGGCCTTCGGTCCCGCTCGGGAGGGCGGCTCAGTGAGCCCCCGTCACGCCTTGCGGAGGCGGAACGTCAGGGTCAGGGCCTCGTCCGTGAACGGGGCGCCGTAGGTGTCGTCGGCCTCTCCGGAGGCGAAGTCCGTCGCGAGGACCTCGTCGGCGATCAGCCCGGCGTGCTGCGTGAGCGCGTCGGTCACCGCCTCGTCGGTCGCGGTCCAGCGCAGCGCGATGCGGTCGGCCACGTCGAGGCCGCTGTTCTTGCGGGCCTCCTGGATCAGTCGGATCGCGTCACGGGCGAGGCCCGCGCGGCGGAGCTCCTCCGTGATCTCCAGGTCCAGGGCCACCGTCGCACCGGAGTCGGAGGCGACCGACCAGCCCTCGCGCGGGGTCTCCGTGATGATCACCTCGTCCGGCGCCAGGCTGATCGTCTCACCGTCGACCTCGACCGACGCCGTGCCCTCGCGCAGGGCGAGGGAGAGGGCGGCGGCGTCCGCGTTCGCCACGGCCTTGGCCACGTCCTGGACGCGCTTGCCGAAGCGCTTGCCGAGGGCGCGGAAGTTCGCCTTGGCGGTGGTGTCCACCAGGCTTCCGCCGACCTCGCTCAGCGAGGCGAGCGAGCTCACGTTCAGCTCTTCCGTGATCTGGGTGTGCAGCTCGGGGTCCAGGGAGTCGAACCCGGTGGCGGCCACCAGGGCGCGGGACAGCGGCTGGCGGGTCTTGACGCCCGACTCCGCGCGGGTGGCGCGGCCCAGCTCCACGAGACGGCGAACGAGCACCATCTGCTTCGACAGCCCGGGGTCGATGGCCTTGAGGTCCGCCTCCGGCCAGGACGCCAGGTGCACGGACTCCGGGGCGCCCGGGGACACCGGGACGATCAGGTCCTGCCAGACCCGCTCGGTGATGAACGGGGTCAGCGGCGCCATCAGCTTGGTGACCGTCTCCACGACCTCGTGCAGGGTGCGCAGCGCGGCCTTGTCGCCCTGCCAGAAGCGGCGGCGCGAGCGGCGGACGTACCAGTTCGAGAGGTCGTCCACGAACGCGGAGAGCAGCTTGCCGGCGCGCTGGGTGTCGTACGCCTCCAGGGACTGGGTGACCTGGTCGACCAGCGCGTGCAGCTCGCTCAGCAGCCAGCGGTCCAGGACGGGGCGGTCGGCGGGGGCCGGGTCCGCCTCGGAGGGCGCCCAGTTCGACGTACGGGCGTACAGGGCCTGGAAGGCGACCGTGTTCCAGTACGTGAGGAGGGTCTTGCGCACGACCTCCTGGATCGTGCCGTGGCCGACGCGGCGGGCCGCCCAGGGGGAGCCGCCGGCGGCCATGAACCAGCGGACCGCGTCGGCGCCGTGCTGGTCCATGAGCGGGATGGGCTGCAGGATGTTGCCGAGGTGCTTGGACATCTTGCGGCCGTCCTCGGCGAGGATGTGGCCGAGGCACACGACGTTCTCGTAGCTGGACTTGTCGAAGACCAGGGTGCCGACCGCCATCAGCGTGTAGAACCAGCCGCGGGTCTGGTCGATGGCCTCGCTGATGAACTGGGCCGGGTAGCGGCTCTCGAAGAGCTCCTTGTTCTTGTACGGGTAGCCCCACTGCGCGAACGGCATCGAGCCCGAGTCGTACCAGGCGTCGATGACCTCCGGGACGCGCGTGGCGGTGCTGCCGCAGCCGTCCTCGGGGCACGGGAAGGTGACCGCGTCGATGAACGGGCGGTGCGGGTCCAGCTCCGACTGGTCGGTGCCGGAGAGCCGGCTCAGCTCCTCGCGGGAGCCCACGCAGGTGAGGTGGCCCTCCTCACAGCGCCAGATCGGCAGCGGAGTGCCCCAGTAGCGGTTGCGGGACAGCGCCCAGTCGATGTTGTTGTTCAGCCAGTCACCGAAGCGGCCGTGCTTGACGGTGTCGGGGAACCAGTTGGTCTTCTCGTTCTCCTCAAGGAGGCGGTCCTTGACGGCGGTGGTGCGGATGTACCAGGACGGCTGCGCGTAGTAGAGGAGCGCGGTGTGGCAGCGCCAGCAGTGGGGGTAGCTGTGCTCGTACGGGATGTGCTTGAAGAGCAGGCCCCGGGTCTGGAGGTCCTCGGTGAGCTTCTCGTCCGCCTTCTTGAAGAAGACGCCGCCGACCAGCGGGACGTCCTCCTCGAACGTGCCGTCCGGGCGGACCGGGTTGATCACCGGCAGGCCGTACGCCCGGCACACCTTGAGGTCGTCCTCACCGAAGGCGGGGGACTGGTGGACCAGACCCGTGCCGTCCTCGGTCGTGACGTACTCGGCGTTCACCACGAAATGGGCGGCCTCGGGGAACTCGACGAGCTCGAACGGACGTTGATAGGTCCAGCGCTCCATCTCGGCGCCGGTGAAGGACTGGCCGGTGGTCTCCCAGCCCTCGCCGAGCGCCTTGGCGACGAGCGGCTCGGCGACGACGAGCTTCTCGGTGCCGTCCGTGGCCACCACATAGGTGACCTCGGGGTGGGCGGCGACCGCGGTGTTGGACACCAGCGTCCACGGCGTGGTCGTCCACACCAGGAGCGCGGCCTCGCCCGCGAGCGGACCGGAGGTGAGCGGGAAACGGACGTACACCGAGGGGTCGACGACCGTCTCGTAGCCCTGCGCCAGCTCGTGGTCGGACAGACCGGTGCCGCAGCGGGGGCACCAGGGGGCCACGCGGTGGTCCTGGACCAGCAGGCCCTTGTTGAAGATCTCCTTCAGCGACCACCAGACGGACTCGATGTACTCGGGCTCCATGGTCACGTACGCGTCGTCGAGGTCGACCCAGTAGCCCATGCGGGTCGTCAGGTCGGAGAACGCGTCGGTGTGGCGGAGCACGGACTCGCGGCACTTGGCGTTGAACTCGGCGATGCCGTACGCCTCGATGTCCTTCTTGCCGTTGAAGCCGAGCTCCTTCTCGACCGCCAGCTCCACCGGGAGGCCGTGGCAGTCCCAGCCGGCCTTGCGGGCCACGTGGTAGCCGCGCATGGTGCGGAAGCGGGGGAAGACGTCCTTGAAGACGCGGGCCTCGATGTGGTGGGCGCCCGGCATGCCGTTGGCGGTGGGCGGGCCCTCGTAGAACACCCACTCGGGGCGGCCCTCGGACTGCTCCAGGCTCTTGGCGAAGATCTTCTGTTCGCGCCAGAAGTCGAGCACGGCGTGCTCGAGCGCGGGCAGATCGACCTGGGCGGGCACCTGGCGGTACGTCGGCTCTGTCATGAGCGGGCTTCCTCCAACGGACTTGCTGCCTTCCGTCGGAGGGACGAGAGCCTTCATCCTTCGTACGCCGTGTGCGGCGCGCTCCCGCGGTACCACCCTCCTTGGCCCGTCCGTGCGGCGTACGCCGCGACGAGCCCTCTCATTGAGGTCGCGAGGCCGGGTCTACTCGCCGCGCCCCGAGGGGCTCGGCTTTCTTCCGGCGGCTCCGGGGTGATCTTCACGTCGCGCTCGCCCCCGGGCTTCCACCGTCCCCGGGTCGCTCTTGGCCGCGTACGGCGCTACTCGTCCCCATCCACGCTTTTCGCTGCGCCCAGTGTACGGCGCCGGGCGGACAGCGGCCGACCGGTTTCCCGCGGCCCGTCGAGGCCGCGGGGGGCCTGGGGCGGGCCCCGGTGGCCGGGTGGCGCGGTGACCTGCGGGGTGACCCGAATGGAGTGGCCGGGGCGTCCGGATCCCGGGACCTGCGGCGGGGCGGAATACCCGGCGGGGAGCTGGGCACAACGCTTGCAGGCTCGCCGCGCGACGGTCGCGGGGCGGTCGGAATGGGTGATCCGCCCCGTTGCCGCGGGACTCGGGTCGATTTATCGTCCCAGCACGATTCGCGTGCAAGATCACAATATGTGAAGGGGCCGCGGCCATGGTGGCGAAGGACGTGAGCGGCAAGAAGCGGGTCCCCGCGACCCCGGGAGCGAAGGCGGCCACCAGCAGGACGAGCGCCCGGGAGACGGACGCGGAGGCAGGCGCCGCGGGGAAGGAGGCCGCGAAGACCGCGGCGGTGGGGCCGAGGGCCGGGGTGGAGAAGGAGGGCACGCCGGGTGCCGGGGCCGTGAGGGTGACGAAGAAGAAGGCGGCCGGCACGAGCGCCGCGAAGAGGACCGCGACGAGGACCACGACGAAGAAGGCCGAGGCGAAGGAGACCGCGGCGAAGGAGACCGCGGCCAAGAAGGCCGAGGTGAAGGACGCCGCGGCCAAGAAGGGCGCGGCGAAGAAGACCGCGGTCGGGAGGACCGAGGGGAAGGGCACCGCGGCGAAGAAGGCCGCCGTGAAGAAGACCGCGGCCCGGAAGGCAGGGGTGAAGGAGACCACGGCCGCTCGGAAGGCCGCAGCGAAGGAGAGTGCCGCCGAGCAGTCCGCGGCCGGGAAGAACACGGCCACGAAAGCGGTGGCCGAGAAGGGTGCCTCCCCGAAAACGGTGGGCACGAGGAGCACATCCAAGAAGAGCACCGCCGAGAGCACCTCCGCGAAGAGCGAGGACGACAAGGCGGGCGCGGCCGAGGCCGCCGAGACGACGGGAGCCACGACGGTGGTTGCGAAGAACACTCCTGGTACGGCTACGGCGGCGAAGAAGCCCACCGCCGTCCCCAAGGCACGGCCCGCCGCGGCGGACCCCGGTGAGCTGGCGGTACGGCCCGGCGAGGACCCCTGGAGCGCGGAGGAGGTCGCCGAGGCCCGCACGGAGCTCCAGTCCGAGGCGACGCGGCTGCGGGCGGAGCTGGACGCCTCCGAGAAGTCGCTGACGGGCCTGATGCGGGACTCCGGCGACGGCGCCGGGGACGACCAGGCGGACACCGGGGCCAAGAACATCACGCGCGAGCACGAGATGGCGCTGGCCCACAACGCGCGCGAGATGCTCGACCAGACCGAGCGCGCCCTGGAACGGCTCGCCACGGGCACGTACGGCCTCTGCGAGAACTGCGGCAACCCGATCGGCAAGGCCCGCATGCAGGCCTTCCCCCGGGCCACGCTCTGCGTCGAGTGCAAGCAGAAGCAGGAACGCCGGTAGTGATCCCCGCCTGAGCCCCTGGTCCCGGAGGCCGTGTCGTACCTTTGTCCTCAGTCAGGAACCTAGGTTGAGGGACTCACGTGGCAGAGGCGGAGCGCATCATCGGTACGCCGGACATCCCAGAGGCGGCGGGCACGGACCCCGAGCAGTCCGACGGCGGGAACGGCGCGGACGCGGCGCGGGCCGACGCGCCCGCGCGCCCGCGCGGCAAGCGCCGTGTCGCCGTACTGTTCGGGGTCGCCGCGCTGGCGTACGCGCTCGACCTGGTCAGCAAGATGATCGTGGTCGCCAGGCTGGAGCACCACGAGCCGATCGAGATCATCGGCGACTGGCTGAAGTTCGAGGCGATCCGCAACGCGGGCGCGGCCTTCGGCTTCGGCGAGGCGTTCACGATCATCTTCACGATGATCGCGGCGATCGTGATCGTGGTGATCGCCCGGCTCGCCCGCAAGCTCTACAGCCTGCCCTGGGCGATCGCGCTCGGGCTGCTGCTCGGTGGCGCGCTGGGCAACCTCACCGACCGGATCTTCCGTTCGCCGGGCGTCTTCGAGGGAGCGGTCGTCGACTTCATCGCGCCCAAGGGCTTCGCCGTGTTCAACCTGGCGGACTCCGCGATCGTGTGCGGCGGCATCCTGATCGTGCTGCTGTCCTTCCGCGGGCTCGACCCGGACGGCACCGTCCACAAGGACTGAGCGCGCCGGGTACGGCCGGGATCGCGGGAGTTTTCCACAGGCGCGGTCGGGCGTGTCGTGGCGGTCCGGCATACTCGACGGGTGAGCACGCTTCCCGAGATCCGTACCCTGCCCGTGCCCGACGGCCTGGAGGGCGAGCGCGTAGACGCCGCCATCTCCCGCATGTTCGGCTTCTCCCGTACCAAGGCCGCGGAGCTCGCCGCCGCGGGGAAGGTCGCGGTCGACGGGTCGGTGGTCGGCAAGTCGGAGCGGGTGCGCGGCGGGGCCTGGCTGGAGGTCGAGATGCCGCAGGCGCCCGCGCCGGTGCGGGTGGTGGCCGAGCCGGTCGAGGGCATGGAGATCGTGCACGACGACGATGACGTGGTCGTGATCGCCAAGCCGGTCGGTGTGGCCGCGCACCCCAGCCCCGGCTGGTCCGGGCCGACCGTGATCGGCGGTCTCGCCGCCGCCGGGTACCGGATCTCGACGTCCGGCGCCGCCGAGCGCCAGGGCATCGTCCACCGGCTCGACGTGGGCACGTCGGGCCTGATGGTGGTCGCCAAGTCCGAGTACGCGTACACGTTCCTGAAGCGCCAGTTCAAGGAGCGGACCGTCGACAAGCGGTACCACACGCTGGTCCAGGGCCACCCCGACCCCACCAGCGGCACCATCGACGCGCCCATCGGGCGGCACCCGAACCACGACTACAAGTGGGCGGTCATCGCCGAGGGCAAGCCGTCCGTCACGCACTACGACCTGGTGGAGGCGTTCCGTGCCGCCTCCCTGCTGGACATCAAGCTGGAGACCGGGCGCACCCACCAGATCCGCGTCCACATGTCCGCCCACCGGCACCCGTGCGTGGGCGACCTGACGTACGGCGCCGACCCGACGCTCGCCAAGCGCCTCGGCCTCACCCGCCAGTGGCTGCACGCGGTCCGGCTCGGTTTCGAGCACCCCGGGGACGGCGGCTGGGTGGAGTTCGAGAGCGACTACCCGGCCGATCTGCAGAAGGCCCTCGACAAGGTGCGCGAGGAGACCTACGCGTGAGCGAGGGGCGCGTGAGCCGGGAGCCGGTCGCGTACGCCGTGCGTGTCGCCGACGACCCGGCCGACCGCGCGCTGTGCTTCGCGGTGCGCAAGGAGGTCTTCGTCGTCGAGCAGGGCGTGCCGGAGGACCTCGAGTACGACGCGTACGACGAGGTGGCCGTGCATGTGCTGGCCGTGCGGGACGACGGCGTGCCGCTCGGGGCCGGGCGGCTGCTCCACGGAGAGGCCGCCGCCCGCAAGACCGGTGGGGAGCCGGGCGCCGGGTCCCTGGGGCGGCTGGCGGTCGTGCGGGCGGCCCGGGGGCTGGGTGTGGGCGTCGCGCTGGTGCGGGCCGTCGAGGACGCGGCCCGCGCGCGGGGGCTGACAGCGGTGCATCTCGGCGCGCAGACGCATGCGCTGGGGTTCTACGAGCGGCTGGGGTACGAGGCGTACGGGCCGGAGTTCCCGGACGCGGGGATACCGCACCGGGCGATGCGGCGTTCGCTGTAGCGCGGGCGCCGACCGGGCCGGTACGGGCTGGAGACCGGGCCGGTACAGGGTGGACTGTGGGGCGCATGGCACTCTGGGGGCTGTTGAGGTAATCGTCCAGACCTCGTCGAGGTGCTCAGCGTGGATCAGTTGGCCCTGTTGTTCGTCCTGTTGCTGGGGGCCGTGCTGAGCGTGCCGGTGGGCGAGCGGTTGGGGCTGCCCGCGCCGGTGCTGATGACACTGCTGGGGATCTCCCTGGCCCTGCCGGGGTTCGTGCCCAACATCGACATCCCGCCGGAGTTCATCCTGCCCCTGCTGCTGCCGCCGTTGCTCTACGCGGCGGTGCGGCGGACCTCCTGGCGGCAGTTCGCGGCCAACCGGCGGCCGATCTTCCTGCTGGCCGTGGCCCTGGTGTTCGTGACCACCGCCGCCGTGGCCGCCGTGGCCCAGGCGATCGTGCCCGGGCTGCCCGTCGCCGCCGCCGTGGCGCTGGGCGCTCTCGTGGCGCCGCCCGACCCCGTGGCGGCGACGGCCGTGGCCGGCCAACTCGGGCTGCCGCGACGGCTGGTGTCGATCCTGGAGGGCGAGGGGCTCTTCAACGACGTGACCGCCATCGTGCTCTACCACGTGGCGATCGCGGCGGCCGTCAGCGGCTCCTTCTCCCTGCCCCACGCCGCGCTCCAGCTGGTGCTCTCCGGTGTCGTGGCCGTCGCCGTGGGGCTCGCGCTCGGCTGGGCGGCCAACAAGCTGATGGACTTCCTCGACGACGCCACGCTGCAGATCGGGCTGACCCTCCTCGTGCCGTACGCGTCGTACGTGATGGCCGAGGAGCTGCACGGGTCCGGGGTGCTCGCCGTGCTGACCACCGCGCTGTTCCTCGCGGAGTACGCGATCGGCGCGGACGACGTCATGACGCGGCTCGCCGGGCACACCGTCTGGGACGTGGTCGACACGCTGGTCACGGGGGTGGCGTTCGGGCTGATCGGGCTGGAGCTGCACAACGCGATCAGGACGGCGTCCGGGCGGTGGGCCGACATGCTGGGCTGGGCGGCGGCGGTCGTGGCCGTCGTGGTGCTGGTACGGCTGCTGTGGCTGCTGCCGGCCACATGGCTCGCCCGGCGGCTGCACGCGAGGCGCGACTACGACGAGGAGATCCCCGTGTCGTGGCGCGAGACCGTGGTGATGTGGTGGTCGGGGATGCGGGGGGTGGCGTCCGTGGCGCTGGCGCTGGCGATTCCGCTGGAGACGTCGGACGGGGCGCCCTTTCCCGATCGGGACGAGATCGTGTTCATCGCGTTCGGCGTGATCATGGCGACGCTGGTGTTGCAGGGGCTGACGCTGCCCTGGCTCGTACGGCGGTTGGGGGTGCGGGCGGACGAGGGGGCCGGCAAGGAGTTCGAGAAGACCCTGGCGGTGCGGGCAGCCAAGGCGGCGAAGCGGCGGCTGAAGGAGATCGAGGACGAGGAGGAACTGCCGGAGGAGATGGCCGAGCGTCTGCTGCGGCGGGCCTTCGAGATCGGGGTGCGGATCAGCCCCGAGGTGGGCGAGGAGGAGCGGCGGGAGGGCCATGAGCAGCGGGTGCGGCGGCTGCGGAGGATGCGGCGGATCCAGGGGGAGATGCTGAGCGCGGCGCGGCACGAGGTGCTGGCGGCGCGGAGTGAGCCGGGGGCGGACCCCGAGGTGGTGGACCGGGTGCTCCGGCACCTGGACGTGCGGAGTCTGCGCTGACCGCGCGCGGCCGGGGCGGGTTCGTGATCCGGTGGTGAGGAGTGCATGACGTATGGGGTGAGGGGGTGTGGGCAGGCGGGTGCGTTCCCTAGGGTCGGGGCATGGCACGCAATGTGGTGATCAGTGGTGGCGGTACGGGGATCGGGCTCGCGGCGGCGCGGGTGTTCGCGGCGGACGGGGACCGGGTCCTGTTGCTCGGCCGGCGGGCCGAGGTGCTGGAGAAGGCGGGGGTGGACGGGGCGCTCACGTACGCGGCGGATCTCGCCGACGCGGAGAGTGTGCGGGGGGTCGCCGAGTTCGTGCGCGGTGAGCTCGGGACCGTGGACGTGCTGGTCCACAGCGCCGGCGGGAACGGCGGGCTGGAGCCCGCCGCGGACGGGGACGATCCGCTCGACGCCGTCGCGCACAACTGGCAGGTCAACTTCCGGCTGAACACGCTGACCGCCGTGCTGCTGACCGAGGCGCTGCGGGAACGGCTGGCCTCGCCCGGTGGGCGGGTGCTGTTCCTGTCGTCCATCGCCGCTTACCGGGGCTCGGGGAGCGGGGCGTACGCCGCGTCCAAGGCGGCGCTGCATCCGTACGCGTTCGACCTGGCGCGGGAGTTCGGGCCCCGGGGGATCACGGTGAACGTCGTGGCGCCGGGATACATCGAGGACACCGAGTTCTTCGGCGGGACGATGGAGGAGGCCCGGCGGGCCCGGCTCATCGCCGAGACCTCCACGGGCCGGGCCGGCACACCGTCCGACGTCGCCGCCACCCTGCACTGGCTGGCCTCCCCCGGCGCCGGCCACGTCACCGCCCAGGTGATACAGGTCAACGGCGGTGCGGAGCGGGGGCGCTGAGGGGGGCTGGATCATGACGACGGCGGGTGCCCGCGCGGTCCGCGCGGGCAAACCCGCCGTATCGCTTTCAGGCGTCGTGTCCGGTCACGCCCCGGGTCGTCACCGTCCCCTGGGGGGTTCGTGGAGGCGGGTCCGGTTGGGGCGGGGGATGAACGTGTCGGGGCGGGGGTGGCTCGGGGGGAGCACCGCGTCGGCCGTGTTGACCCTCGGGAGGGCGTACGGGTGGGTCTCCGTCAGCCAGCGGATCAGCTGTTCGCGGACCGTGACGCGCACCGTCCACAGGTCGTCCGGGTCCTTGGCGGTGACCAGGGCACGGACCTCCATCGCGGACGGGGTCGAGTCCGTGACGGTCAGGTCGTAGTGGCGGCCGTCCCACGCGGAGCACTCCCGCAGGATGTCGCGGAGCTTGTCCCGCATCGCGGGCAGCGGAGCGGAGTGGTCGACCTGCAGGAAGACCGTGCCGGTCATCTGGGAGCCGCCGCGCGACCAGTTCTCGAAGGGCTTCGATGTGAAGTACGACACGGGCATCGTGATCCGGCGCTCGTCCCAGGTCCGCACGGTCAGGAACGTGAGGGTGATCTCGTCGACCGTGCCCCACTCGCCCTCCACGACGACCACGTCCCCGAGGCGGACCATGTCGCCGAAGGCGATCTGGAGCCCCGCGAACATATTGCTCAGCGTGGACTGCGCGGCGATACCGGCGACGATGCCCAGGAGGCCCGCCGAGGCCAGCAGGGAGGCGCCCGCGGCCCGCATCGCCGGGAAGGTCAGCAGCATGGCCGCGGCGGCGACCACACCGACGATCGCGGAGACCACCCGCATGATGAGCGACACCTGGGTCCGCACCCGGCGGACCCGGGCCGGATCGCGGTGGACGCGGGCGTACCTGCTGTACGAGGTCTCCACCACCGCCGCGGCGATACGGATCACCAGCCAGGCCGTGGCGCCGATCAGCACCAGCGTCAGGGCGCGGCCGATCGTGGTCCGGTGCTGCTCCAGCAGCTGCGCCTCGTCGTAGGACGCTCTGAGGAAGGCCGCGCACAGGACCAGCTGGTAGGGGATGCGGCCGCGGCGCAGCAGGCCCCACAGAGGTGTCTCGTGGTGCCGCTGGTCCGCCTTGCGCAGCAGCAGGTCGGTGGTCCAGCCGATGACGAGAGTCAGAGCGACCGAACCACCGATGACGATCAGTGGGCGGAGTAGGTTCTCCATGCCTTCGAACGTAACCGCCTTCGCGGGGTCATGAACATGTGACTTCGACCGCCCCGTGGGTACGGGCCGCTCCGACCGGCGCCCCGCCGACGCGGGTCACTGTCGTACCCGGCTGGCACCATGGCCTCATGAACATCATGCTCTTCCACTCGACCTACGGCCTCAGACCGGCGGTCCACCGGGCCGCGGACCGGCTGCGCGCCGCCGGGCACGAGGTGTGGACCCCCGACCTCTTCGACGGACGGACCTTCGACACGGTCGAGGAGGGCATGGCCTTCAACGAGGAGCTGGGCAAGGAGGAACTGCTCAAGCGGGCCGTCCTGGCCGCCGCGCCCTACTCCGAGCGAGGGCTCGTCTACGCGGGGTTCTCCCTCGGCGCCGCCGCCGCGCAGACCCTGGCCCTCGGCGACGCCAAGGCCCGCGGGCTGCTGCTCCTGCACGGGACGTCGGACATCGCGGCCACCGCGTCCGTCGACGGCCTGCCCGTGCAGCTCCATGTGGCCGAGCCCGACGCGTTCGAGACGGACGACTGGCTGAGCGCCTGGTACCTCCAGATGCGCAAGGCCGGTGCCGAGGTGGAGGTCTACCGGTACGCCGGCGCGGGCCACCTCTACACCGACTCCGACCTCCCTGACTACGACGAGGAGGCCGCCGAGGCCACCTGGCGGGTGGCGCTCGGCTTCCTCGAAACCCTCTGACGGCCCGAGCGGGGCGTACGCCGGCCCGGGCCCACCGGGGCCCGGCGGACTACACCGGGTCGTACGTCCGCTCCACCTTCTGCGTCCCGCTCCGCGTCCGGTACGAGCGGGCCCACGACGACCTCGCGTCGGGCTTCGTCCGGTCGGACAGGACGTAGAAGTCCATCTGCGCCCGCGCGGCGGTGATGTCGAGGACGCCGTAGCCGTGCCGGTCGGTGTCGACCCAGTGGACGTGCCGGTTGGCGGCGCGGATCAGCGGGGAGGCCACCGCGGAGACGGTGCCCTCGGGGACCTTCACGAGGTCGTCGAGGTTGTCCGAGGTCACCGACGTGACGACGAACTCCGTGGCGGCGGAGGCCGACAGCGGGTACGTACCGGCGTTGACGGGCACGTCGTTGGCCCAGGCCATGTGGATGTCGCCGGTGAGGAAGACCGTGTTGCGGATGGCGTTCTCCCGCAGATGGGCGAGGAGTTCACGGCGGTCGTCGGTGTAGCCGTCCCACTGGTCGGGGTTGAGGGCGAGGCCCTCCTTCGGCAGGCCGAGCAGCTCGGTCAGCGGTTCCAGCAGGTCGGCCGTGAGGTTGCCGAGGGCGAACGGGGCGATCATCACCGAGTTGCCGACCAGCCGCCAGGTCGTGTCGGACGCCTTCAGGCCCGTCTTCAGCCAGTCGAGCTGGGCCCGGCCCGTCAGCGTACGGTCCGGGTCGTCGACCTGGCCGTTGCCGACGCCCACCTGCTGGGAGCGGTAGGAGCGCAGGTCCAGCAGCGAGAGGTCGGCGAGCTTGCCGAAGCGCAGCCGCCGGTAGGTGGTGCCCGCGATCGCCGGGCGCACCGGCATCCACTCGAAGTACGCCCGCTTGGCCGCCGACTGACGGGCCGCCCAGGTGCCCTCCGCGCCCTCGGTGTGGTTCTCGGCGCCGCCCGACCAGGCGTCGTTGGCTATCTCGTGGTCGTCCCAGATGGCGATGACCGGCGCGACCGCGTGCAACGCCTGGAGGTCGGGGTCCGTCTTGTAACGGGCGTGCCGGACGCGGTAGTCGGCGAGGGTGACGATCTCGTGGGCCGGCGCGTGCGGCCGTACGACCTTGCCGCGGGTGGCGTACTGGCCGGTGCCGTACTCGTAGATGTAGTCGCCGAGGTGGATCCAGGCGTCCAGGTCGCCGCGCGCGGCCAGATGGCGGTAGGCGGCGAAGTGGCCGCCCTCCCAGTTGGCGCAGGAGACCACGCCGAACCGCAGCCCCGCCGGTGCGGCGTCGGCGGCGGGGGCCGTACGGGTGCGGGCGGCGGGCGAGTCGGTGCCGCCGGCCGAGAAGCGGAACCAGTAGTCGGTGGCCGGGGCGAGGCCGCGGACGTCCGCCTTCACGGTGTGGTCGGAGTCGGCGGTCGCGGTGACCGAGCCCTTGGCGACGACCGTCGTGAACGCCTTGTCCAGGGCGACGGTCCAGCCGACCTCGACGTCCGGGCCGAGCCCGGAGCCGGGTATGGCCTCCGGGGTGGGCGTCACGCGGGTCCACAGCAGGACACCGTCGGGCAGCGGATCGCCGGAGGCGACACCGTGCAGGAACGCGGGGGCCTCGGCGGCGCTCGCGGGGAACGCGGCCGCCAGCGGGGCCGCGAGGACCGCGCCCGCGGCGGCGGCCTTGACGACCGTACGGCGGCGCGGAGCGGAGGAGGACAGGCCCGGCTGCGCGGGCGACATGCCTCTGGGGTCGGCGGGAACGCCGGAGTTGGAGTGAGATCTGCGACTGGTCACGGCGGATGACATTACTGATCAGTAGCGGTTTGGGTAAGGCGTATGACGCGAAATCCGCCGAATGTTCAGACGGTGGTGCCCTGTTAATGGCTCGCGCCCGGCGCGGGCGCCGGTGCGGAAGCCGGCGCGGGCGTCGGTGGGGACGCCGGTGCGGGCGTCGGTGGGGACGCCGGTGCGGGCGTCGGTGGGGACGCCGGTGCGGGCGTCGGTGGGGACGCCGGTGCGGGCTTCGGGCGTCATCGCCCGTCGGCGTACCGCCTCGCCAGGGCGAGCAGAGCGGCGCGGTCGCCGCAGCCGGTGCGGTCGCGCAGGCTCGCCAGGTGCTTCTCGACGGTGCGCGGGGAGAGGAAGAGATGCTCGGCGATCTCCTGGTTGCCGAAACGGCGGCCGAGCAGCAGGAGCACCTCGTACTCCCGGGTGGTCACCCCCGTCCGCCGCAGCTCCGCCGGGATCGTGTCGTGGCCCTGGCGGCGGCGGGGCACGGCGGAGCCCGCGTCGCGCAGCAGGGCGCGGCACGCCGCCGACACGCGGGTGGTGCCCCGGTCGTGGAAGAACTGCTCGGCGGAGCGCAGCCATTCGACCGGCCGGCCCCAGCCGTCGGCGAGGGCCGCTCCGGCGCCCAGGCGCAGACACAGATGGGCCGCGAGGGGAATGGCGTCGGTCCCGACGAGGGCCTCCTCGGCGGACTTCGCGGCCTCGGCGGCCCGGCCCTCACGTCCCAGCAGCACCGCACGCGACCAGCCGACGAAGGGGCGGTCCCAGTGGACCTGGGCGAGCCGGTCCGTGCCGGGGCCCTCCAGCTCCGCCCAGCCCGCCGTGCCCTTCAGGGTGCGCAGCAGCAGATAGGGCCCGAGGAAGCCGCTGACCCCTCGGGTGCTGGGCAGCGCCCGCATCACCCGGTCCGCCTCGGTGAACTCGGCGAGCGCCCGGTCGTGTTCCTCCCGCATCAGGGAGCAGATGCCCTGGGCCCAGCCCCACACCGAGGTGTCGTAGCCCCAGACCGCGCCCGCGCTCCGTCCGGCCAGCGCGTTCCTCAGGGCGTCCAGGGTGGCCCGCAGGCGCTCGCGTTCACCGAGCGCGGCGGCGATGATGCCGTCGACGCCGACACCGATCAGCTCCACCTCGCGCAGCCGCAGCCGCTCGGCCGTCTCCCGCAGCCGCCGGGCGGACTCCGCCGCCAGGTCCTGTTCGTCGCGCAGCACATGAGCGAGCGTCAGATGCATGTCGGCCCAGGCCGTCATGAGGGTCGCGCCGGTGTCCTCGGCGGCCCGCCGCGCGGCCAGCAGGCGGTCCGTGCCGGTGGACCGGAGCCGGTCGAGCACCCCCAGTTCCAGCAGACCGCGGATGCGCCACACCGGCAGGGCGTGCGCCTCGGCCGTCGCCACCAGGCGGGTGAAGGTCTCCTCCGCCTCGGCGAGGCTCTGGGGCCGCAGACAGTAGCCGAGCATGTTCAGCGCCTTGCAGCTCACCTCCGGCAGCCCCACCGCCTCGGCGGTGGTGACGGCACCCTCGGCGAGGGCACGGGCGGTCTCCAGCCGGTCCGGGCACCGCGAGTTGAGGACCAGGTGCGCGGCGACCGCGTCCAGGGAGGCCCGCGAGCCGGGGTCGGGGTCGTCGCCGAGCAGTTCCCTCGCCCGCCGTACGGTGGCCAGGCCCTCCTCCCACTGCTGTGCCGTGGCCGCGGCCCTGGCCCGGGTCACGAAGCCCGCCGCCCGCCGGGTGTTCGGCGCACCCGAAGCGGTCAGTACGTCGTCGAGCCGGTCCCCGAGCTCCGGTACGCGCCGGACGTCACCGGTGAGGACGAGGGCGCGGAGCAGTTCCTCCAGCAGCCCGGCCACGGCCTCGGGCGGGGTGTCCGGGGTGTCCGAGGTCAACTCCAGCCCCCGGTCCAGGAGTTCCACCGCGGTCAGTAGCGCGCCGCGCGCGACGGCCTGCCGCCCGGCGCGGGTGAGCAGGACGGCCGCCCGCGCCCGCCGGCCCCCGGCGACGCACAGCTCGGCGGCCAGCCGGTCGAGATCGTCACGGGACTGTCCGCCGATGAGCCCGCCGGGCTCGTGGAACCCGGCGGTACCGGACGGGTGCTCGATCGCGTCGGCCGCGGCGAGGCAGAGTGCGGCTCGTTCGGGGGGAAGGAGGCGGTGGGCGATGGCGTCGGCGGTCAGGGCGTGGCGGAAGGAGTGCCAGCCGGGCTCCTCCGCGGGGGGCCGGCCGGGCTCCCGCGCGGGGGGCCTGCCCGGCTCCCGCGCGGGGGAGCCGCCGGAGACCAGGCCGGCGCGGGCCGCGTGGCGGAGGTGGGTGAGGGCGCTGGCGCGGTCGAGACCGGCGACACGGGCCGCGATGTCCACCGGGAACCGTCTGCCGAGGACCGCCGCCGCCTCCAGGAGGGCCACGCCGGGTGCCGCCAGCCGGTCCACGCGTTGCAGGACGGCGGCGGCGACGGTCGCGGGGACCCCGGCGTCGAGGGCACCGGTGACCGTCCAGCCGCGGTCGCCGTCCCGGACGAGGCTGCCGCCGTCGACCATGGCCCGCAGCAGTTCCTCCACCACGAACGGGACGCCCTCGGAGACGGCGTGCAGCCGGTCCAGTACGGCCGCGGGCACCTCGTCCGTCGCGCCCCGGCCGAGACAGCGCGCGGCCAGCTCGGCGGTGCCGGCCGGCCCGAGACGGGCGAGCCGCAGCGAGCGGGCGGCGCGGCGGGACGCGGCTGCCTCGGCCAGATCGAGGGCGGGACCGGGCTCGCCCCGCAACGTGGCCAGCAGTACGGCCCGTTGGCCGGTGAGGTTGTCGGCCAGGTAGTCGACGACGGCGAGGGTGTCGGCGTCCGCGTCGTGCAGGTCCTCCAGCACCAGCACACAGCAGCGGTCACGGCCCAGCACCGTCAGGAGCCGCAACACCGCCTCGGCGTAGCCGACGAGGGGCGCCCCGTCCTCCGGTGCCGGTCCGCACAGCCGGGACAGCAGGGGTTCGTAGAGGCCCAGGTCGGCGTCGGAGGGCGCCGCTTCGCCGCGCAGTCCGGAGAACACGGCCTCCGCCAGCGGGCGCAGCGGCACGGCGCGCCCCGCCGACGCCGCCCGCCCGCGCAGCACACGCGCCCCGGCGCGCACCGCGACGGACGCCGCCTCCTCGACCAGCCGGGACTTCCCGATGCCGGGCTCGCCCAGCACGAACACCGACGAGCCCCGCCCCTCGCGGGCCGCCCGTACGGCGGCGGTCAGCAGGTCCCGCTCCGCCTCCCTGCCGACCAGCGCGGGCGCCGACAGCGATGAGAACGACGACACCTGAGGGCTCCCTGCGCCGCGTCGAATACGTCTTCGAGGCGTACAGGTTAGTACCCGCCTTCACCGGGGCCGCAGAACTATATGGGGGTTCTTCCCCGATGGCCGGGGGCCGGCGGCGGGGCACGCTTTCTTCCGGCAGGGCAGGGGGACAGGGCATGGCCTGGGGGGACATGCCCTGCCTGCCGCTTTCTCGTTGAGCTGGGAGGTCGTCATGCAGGGTGCCCGGATGTGGGCCGCCGCCGGGGTCCTGGGGGTGGTCCTGTGCGGGTGTGCGTCACCCACCGGGTCCACGGCGGGAGGCAGCGGCGGCGGATCGTCGTCGGGCGGGGCCGAGGCGGACCCGCCCGAGGTGCCGGTGACCACCCAGGACCTGGAGCGGGTCTGCTCCGACGGGCTCGGCTTCGAAGGGATGCCGGCCTACGACCGCGCGAAGAAGTCCGTGCACCCGGCGCAGCTCATGCGCAGCGACGGCGACGACGACGGGTGGACCAGCAGCGTGCCCTCCGACGGCGACTTCCCCAAGGGCTGGTTCCTGGGCTACACGGACAAGCCGGAGAAGGCCGAACTCGTCGTCTGCGTCGAGCGCACCAAGGCCACCGCGACCGGCAAGGTGTGCGACATGGAGGCCGACGGCAAGCCGCTGAAGATCAAGACGTACAACACCACGTACCGGCTGCGGGTGGTCGAGGCGCGCACCGGCGAGGAGCGGTACACGTACACCGGCAAGGCCGAGTCCGACGAGTGCCCGTACTACGTCCTCACCTCGAAGGGCGAGGACGCGGACAAGTACTACAACGAGGTGCGCCCCGAGGACTACCGCAAGCGGGTCAGGCCGTACATCGCGCCGTGACCGGGCCGTGCGGGCGGGTGTTCCCGGCGGCCTCCGGGAACACCCGCCTGTCACACGCGAACGGTGTGAACGGTGTGAACGGCGCCAACGGGGGCGTTACTTGGTGACGCCTCCTTCAGCGGGCGTTACTTGGTGACGCCCGCGTCCTTCAGGGACTTCTCCCAGTCGGCGACCGAGGACGGGTTGCCGACCGTCTTGTCGTTGATCTTGATGGTCGGAGTCGACTTGACCCCCTTGGCCTCGTCGAAGGACTTGCTCATCCTCATCGCCCAGGCGTCGTAGGTGCCCTTCTTCACGGCGTCCTGGAACTTCTTGTTGTTCTTCAGCGCGTCCACCGTGTTCGCCACCTTGATCAGATAGCTGTCGTCGGCGAACGTGTCGGTCGACTCCTCCGGGTGGTACTTCGCGGAGTAGAGCGCGGCCTTGTAGTCGAGGAACGCCTCGGGGCTGACGTTCAGGGCGGCGCCCAGCGCGCTCAGCGCGTTCTTCGAGCCCTCGCCGCTGAGATTGCCGTCGAGGAAGGTGCCCAGGGTGAACGACAGCTTGTAGTCGCCGTCCTCCATGCCCTTGTCGACCGTCTCGCCGACGGTCTGCTCGAACTGGGCGCAGGCGGGGCAGCGCGGGTCCTCGTACAGGTGGACCACGTTGTCGGTCTTGGAGTCGCCGATCACGACGGTGGTGCCGTTCTCGCCCGAGGTGTGGGCGGGCTTGACCACCGTGGCCTCCGCGGCGGCCTCCCACTTGGTGGGCTTGGTGGTCTGCACGACGGCGTAGCCGATGCCGCCGGCCGTCGCGAGGACCGCGACGACCGAGGCGGCCACGATCGCCTGCCGCCTGGCCTTCGCGCGCTTGGCCTGACGCTCGCGCTCCAGCCGCAGCCGCTCACGGGCCGCCGTCTTCGCCGCGTTGCTGTTCCGCTTGCTCATGTGGGTGAACTCCCTGGGAGACTCGCACCCGTGGGTGCGCGGATGACGTGGGTGGACTGCTCGTGCTCACCAGCGCTCAGGAGCCCGTGGCTCACCGAACGCCCGCAAGGGTCACGCGAAGGTGACCCGGCACGGCGGTCCGCGCCGCCCCAGGGAGTGGGCGAGGAGCAGGGTGCGGGCGGTGGCCCGGCGGTGCGCGGTGCGCGTCGGGCGCTGCTCCACCGGGGCGCACCGGGGCGTGAGCGCGGCGACCGCGAGCAGCAGCGGCCGGAAACCGGCGGCGACGGCGGCACCGAGCAGCTGCGCCAGCGCCCGCTCGCCGCGGCGCAGCCAGGCGGCGGCCAGCAGCCCCACCCCGATGTGCGCGGCGAGCAGCAGCCAGGCGGTTGCCGGTCCGGCACCCGCCAGCAGCGCGGCCGCCTGCGGGGATTCGCCGGTGACCCGCGCCAGCGGTGCGCCCACTCCGCCGCCGCAGAGCACGTCCAGGCCGACCTGGCGCAGCGGGCCCGCGACCGGGCCGCCCGCCTCGCCGTAACAGGCGTGCTGGCCCGCCGTGAACACGGTGTCCGCCGCCAGCTCCAGCGGGATCAGCACGGCGGCGATCCGTCCGGAGCCGCGCTCCCGGCGGCCCGCCAGCGTGTACGCGACGACGAAGACGGCGGCGGTGATCGCGGCCACGGTGACCAGCGGCAGCGGGGCCCGGGACAGCAGGACGTGCGACGCGGTGCTGAGCGTCACGACGAGTGCCGTGAACAGCGCCGCGCGCACGGCTCTGAAGGGGGTCCCGGATATGTCCATACCGCCGGAGAGTCTCCCACGCACCCCTGTAAGGGAGCCTTAAAGGGATGCTGTGCGCTGCCCTACAGGCCCGGGATCCGGCCGTTGCGGAAGAGGTCCACGAAGATCTGGTGGTCCGCACGCGCGCGTGCGCCGTAGCGGTGCGCGAAGTCCACCAGCAGGGGCGCGAAGCCCTCCTCGTCGGCGGCGATCGCCGCGTCGATGGCCCGCTCCGTGGAGAACGGCACCAGGGACTGGCCGGAGAGGTCGTCCGCCGCCGCGTGCATCGTGGCCGTGGCCCGGCCGAGGTCGGCGACGACCGCCCCGATCTCCTCCGGGTCGTCGATGTCGCCCCAGTCCAGGTCCACCGCGTACGGCGACACCTCGGCGACCAGCTGACCCGCGCCGTCCAGCTCGGTCCAGCCGAGCCACGGGTCGGCGTGCGCCTGGAGGGCGCGCTGGGAGATGACGGTGCGGTGGCCCTCGTGCTGGAAGTAGTCCTGGATGCGCTCGTCGGTGATGTGGCGGGAGACGGCCGGGGTCTGCGCCTGCTTGATGTAGATCACCACATCGTTCTCCAGGGCGTCGGTGGCGCCCTCCAGCAGGATGTTGTAAGACGGCAGCCCGGCCGAGCCGATGCCGATGCCGCGGCGGCCCACGACGTCCTTCACCCGGTAGGAGTCGGGGCGGGTCAGGGAGGACTCGGGGAGCGTCTCCAGATAGCCGTCGAACGCGGCGAGCACCTTGTAGCGCGTGGCCGCGTCCAGCTCGATGGAGCCGCCGCCCGGCGCGAAACGGCGCTCGAACTCACGGATCTCGGTCATCGAGTCGAGCAGCCCGAAACGCGTCAGCGAGCGCGCGTCGCGCAGCGCGCCGAGCAGCGGGCCCTGCGCGGTGTCCAGCGTGAACGGCGGCACCTCGTCCCGCTTGGCGCCCGCCGCGACCGCGTGGATCCGCTCCCGGTAGGCGGACGCGTACACGGTCACCAGCTCGGTGATCTGCTCGTCGCTGAGCGCCTTCGCGTACCCGACGAGCGCCACGGAGGCGGCGAAGCGCTTCAGGTCCCAGGTGAACGGGCCGACGTACGCCTCGTCGAAGTCGTTCACGTTGAAGATGAGCCGGCCCGTGGAGTCCATGTACGTGCCGAAGTTCTCCGCGTGCAGGTCGCCGTGGATCCACACGCGGGAGGTGCGCTCGTCCAGATAGGGGCCGCTGTCCCCGTCGCCGCCGCCCCACCCGGAGGCCGTGTCGCTCAGGTCGTGGTAGAAGAGGCACGCCGTACCCCGGTAGAACGCGAAGGCCGAGGCCGCCATCTTCCGGAACTTCACCCGGAACGCGGCCGGGTCGGCGGCCAGGAGCCGGCCGAAGGCGGTGTCGAAGACGGCGAGGATCTCCTCGCCGCGTCGCTCGTCGTTGAGCTGCGGAACCGACATCGCTGGGTGCCTCCTGGTACATGACGAATGGGACGGCTGGTCCGTCCCCTGGGCAACGTGCGGAGGTGCGCGGGAGTGCCCGCGACTCCTCGACGAAAGGTACGGGGGACAGGCCCCGCCGTGTCAGTGCCGAGGCATAGACTTCGACGCTGTCCCCCAGACTGTCCGCAGCCCGTCGGGGACCCGTCGTCGCCCTGTCGTCCGCAGTTCTCCCTGGAGGCCGAAGCCGTGTCAAAGCCGCCGTTCACGCACCTGCACGTCCACACCCAGTACTCGCTGCTGGACGGTGCCGCGCGGCTCAAGGACATGTTCAACGCGTGCAACGAGATGGGCATGACCCACATCGCGATGTCCGACCACGGCAACCTCCACGGGGCGTACGACTTCTTCCACTCCGCGCAGAAGGCCGGGATCACCCCGATCATCGGTATCGAGGCGTATGTCGCCCCCGAGTCCCGGCGGAACAAGCGCAAGATCCAGTGGGGCCAGCCGCACCAGAAGCGCGACGACGTCTCCGGTTCCGGTGGTTACACCCACAAGACGATGTGGGCGGTCAACGCGACGGGCCTGCACAACCTCTTCCGCCTCTCCTCGGACGCCTACGCCGAGGGCTGGCTGCAGAAGTGGCCCCGTATGGACAAGGAGACCATCGCCAAGTGGTCCGAGGGGATCGTCGCCTCCACCGGCTGCCCCTCCGGTGAGCTCCAGACCCGGCTGCGCCTCGGCCAGTACGACGAGGCGCTGAAGGCGGCCGCCGAGTACCAGGACATCTTCGGCAAGGACAAGTACTTCCTGGAGCTGATGGACCACGGCATCGAGATCGAGCACCGGGTCCGCGACGGCCTGCTGGAGATCGGCAAGAAGCTCGGCATCCCCCCGCTGGTCACCAACGACTCGCACTACACCTACGCCCACGAGGCGGGCGCCCACGACGCACTGCTGTGCATCCAGACCGGCAAGAACCTCTCCGACCCGGACCGCTTCAAGTTCGACGGCACCGGCTACTACCTGAAGTCCACCGACGAGATGTACGCCATCGACTCCTCGGACGCCTGGCAGGAGGGCTGCGCCAACACGCTCCTCGTCGCCGAGATGGTCGACACCACGGGCATGTTCCAGAAGCGGGACCTGATGCCCAGGTTCGACATCCCCGAGGGGTACACGGAGGTCACCTGGTTCCGCGAGGAGACCATGCGCGGCATGCACCGCCGCTTCCCGGACGGCATCCCGGACGACCGCATGAAGCAGGTCGAGTACGAGATGGACACCATCATCTCGATGGGCTTCCCGGGCTACTTCCTCGTCGTCGCCGACTTCATCATGTGGGCCAAGAAGCAGGGCATCGCGGTCGGCCCCGGCCGAGGCTCCGCGGCCGGCTCGATCGTCGCGTACGCCCTCGGCATCACCGACCTCGACCCCATCCCGCACGGCCTGATCTTCGAGCGGTTCCTCAACCCCGAGCGCATCTCGATGCCCGATGTCGACATCGACTTCGACGAGCGCAGGCGCGTCGAGGTGATCCGGTACGTGACCGAGAAGTACGGCGCCGACAAGGTCGCCATGATCGGCACGTACGGCACCATCAAGGCCAAGAACGCCATCAAGGACTCCGCGCGCGTGCTGGGCTACCCGTACGCGATGGGCGACCGCATCACCAAGGCCATGCCCGCCGACGTCCTCGGCAAGGGCATCCCGCTCTCCGGCATCACCGACCCCAGCCACCCCCGCTACTCGGAGGCGGGCGAGGTCCGGTCGATGTACGAGAACGAACCGGACGTGAAGAAGGTCATCGACACCGCGCGCGGTGTGGAGGGCCTGGTCCGGCAGATGGGTGTGCACGCCGCCGGCGTGATCATGTCCAGCGAGACCATCACCGAGCACGTCCCCGTCTGGGTCAGGCACACCGACGGTGTGACCATCACCCAGTGGGACTACCCGAGCTGCGAGTCGCTCGGCCTGCTGAAGATGGACTTCCTCGGCCTGCGCAACCTGACGATCATGGACGACGCCGTCAAGATGGTGAAGTCCAACAAGGGCATCGACATCGACCTGCTGTCGCTGCCGCTGGACGACCCCACGACCTTCGAACTGCTCCAGCGCGGCGACACCCTGGGCGTCTTCCAGTTCGACGGCGGCCCCATGCGCTCCCTGCTGCGCCTGATGAAGCCCGACAACTTCGAAGACATCTCCGCCGTGTCGGCCCTGTACCGCCCGGGTCCGATGGGCATGAACTCCCACACGAACTACGCGCTGCGCAAGAACGGGCAGCAGGAGATCACGCCGATCCACCCCGAGCTGGAGGCCCCGCTCAAGGAGGTCCTGGACGTCACCTACGGCCTGATCGTCTACCAGGAGCAGGTCCAGAAGGCCGCCCAGATCATCGCCGGCTACTCGCTCGGCGAGGCCGACATCCTCCGCCGCGTCATGGGCAAGAAGAAGCCCGACGAGCTGGCGAAGAACTTCACCATCTTCCAGTCAGGCGCCCAGAAGAACGGCTACAGCGACGAGGCCATCCAGGCCCTGTGGGACGTGCTGGTCCCCTTCGCCGGCTACGCCTTCAACAAGGCGCACTCCGCCGCGTACGGACTGGTCTCCTACTGGACCGCCTACCTCAAGGCCAACCACCCCGCCGAGTACATGGCGGCGCTCCTCACCTCGGTCAAGGACGACAAGGACAAGTCCGCGATCTACCTGAACGAGTGCCGCCGCATGGGCATCAAGGTGCTCCCGCCGAACGTCAACGAGTCGGTGCACAACTTCGCCGCCCAGGGCGACGACGTGATCCTGTTCGGCCTGGAGGCCGTGCGCAACGTCGGCACCAACGTGGTCGACGCGATCATCCGCTCCCGCAAGGCGAAGGGGAAGTACGCCTCCTTCCCCGACTACCTGGACAAGGTCGAGGCCGCGGCCTGCAACAAGCGCACCACCGAGTCCCTGATCAAGGCCGGCGCCTTCGACACCCTCGGCCACACCCGCAAGGGCCTCACCGCCCAGTTCGAGCCGATGATCGACAACGTGGTGGCGGTCAAGCGCAAGGAGGCCGAGGGCCAGTTCGACCTCTTCGGCGGCATGGGCGAGGAGCAGAGCAGCGAGCCCGGCTTCGGGCTCGACGTCCAGTTCACCGACGACGAGTGGGACAAGGCGTACCTCCTCGCCCAGGAGCGGGAGATGCTCGGCCTCTACGTCTCCGACCACCCGCTGTTCGGGCTGGAGCACGTGCTGTCCGACAAGGCGGACGCGGGCATCGCCCAGCTCACCGGCGGCGAGCACGCGGACGGCGCGGTCGTCACCATCGGCGGCATCATCTCCGGCCTCCAGCGCAAGATGACCAAGCAGGGCAACGCCTGGGCCATCGCCACCGTCGAGGACCTCGCCGGTTCCATCGAGTGCATGTTCTTCCCGGCGACCTACCAGCTCGTCTCGACCCAGCTCGTCGAGGACGCCGTCGTCTTCGTCAAGGGCCGCCTCGACAAGCGCGAGGACATCCCCCGGCTCGTCGCGATGGAACTCCAGGTCCCGGACCTGTCCAACGCGGGCACCAACGCGCCCGTGATCCTCACCATCCCCGCCACCCGGGTGACCCCGCCGATGGTCAGCCGGCTCGGCGAGATCCTCACCCACCACAAGGGCGAGAGCGAGGTGCGCATCCGGCTCCAGGGCCCCACCAAGACCACGGTGCTGCGCCTCGACCGGCACCGGGTGAAGCCCGACCCGGCGCTCTTCGGCGACCTGAAGGTACTGCTCGGCCCGTCCTGCCTGGCCGGCTGAGGCCGGCCCCCGGCGGACCGGGGGGCGTGAGCGCGCGAGGGGCGCATCCGGAGTTCCGGATGCGCCCCTCGGTGCCATGGGGCTGCGAACTGCCCCGTCACGCGGAAGGTCAGTTGTGGCCGAAGCGCTTCTGCCGGCCCTTGCGGGCCATGTCGCCGGGGGTCACCGAGGCGACACGCTGGTCGGCGCCCGGCTCCATGGAGGACGGCTGTACCTCCTGCTGACCACGCGCGGACTGGGGCTGCTTACGGTCCTGCTTCTTGTTCTTGGCCATGGTGATCTGCCTCCTGTGGGGGATCTAGGGGCCAGGGCCGCGACCAGATTCACATAGCCCGACACGCCGCGCATGTCGGGGAATCACCCTCCGTGACGACCCTTGTCGCCACCTGCGGCGCGCCGCACCGACGCGACCGGCGAACACGCCACGCCGATGATCCAGTTCCGGCCGTTAACCTCCGCGAGGTCGGGCAGACTCGAAGGAAGCCCTAAGCACACCTCCCGGAAAGAGGGTGGATCGCGTGGACCGCTGCATCGTCCTGGTGGACGCCGGGTATCTGCTCGGCGCGGCCGCCAGCCTCCTCGCCGGGGAACCCTCCCGCTCCCGCATCACCGTCGACCACACGGCCCTCATCCAGGGCCTGCGCGAACGCGCCGAGGCCGACACCGAGCGCCCCCTGCTGCGCATCTACTGGTTCGACGGCGCCCCCGACCGCGTCCCGCAGCCCGAGCACCGCAGGCTGCGCGTGATGCCCCGGGTGACCGTCCGGCTCGGCGCGCTGACCCGCAGCGACGGGCGCTGGGCGCAGAAGGGCGTGGACGCCGCCATGCACGCCGAACTGACCGAGCTGGCCCGCAACCGGGCCTGCTCCGACGTGGTGCTCGTCACCGGCGACGGGGACCTCCTGCCGGGCATGATGGCGGCCAAGGAGCACGGCGTCGCCGTCCACCTGTGGGCCGTGCAGGCCGCCGACGGGGACTACAACCAGTCCGAGGACCTGGTCGCCGAGGCCGACGAACGGCGCGTGCTCGACCGGGCGTGGATCACCAAGGCCGTACGGGCGAAGGACATCGGCGGCATCTGCGCGCCGCCCCCCGTGCCCCGCCCGGAGATCGCCGCGATCCTGTCGGCGCCGCTCCCCGAGTCCGCGCTGGCCGGCGCCGAGCGGGCCGCCCCCGAGCCCGAGCAGGCGCCCGCGGGGCGCAACGGCGCCGCGGAACGGGTGCCGGCCGCGGCCAAGGGCGTACCGACACCGAAGGATCTCGCCGCCCTGCGGGGGCCCGGCGCGCACACCTCGCAGCATCCGGCGACCGCCACCCTGCGGTGGTCCTCCGACAAAGGGTGGGTGGACCGGCCCGGTGTCGCGGGGGAGTCACCGGACGCGGCGGCGATGCCGACGCTGGCGCAGCTGACGACGGCGGAGCAGCGGTGGGCCGACCGCGAGGAGGACATCACCACGGTCGGCGGCGACCCCTTCGAGGTGGGACAGGTGTTCGCCCGGCGGTGGATGTCGCGGCTTACCGACCAGTCCCATCTCCAGAAGCTGTCGGCGATGTACCCGCGGGTGCCGCACCGGGTGGACGGGGAGCTGCTGCGGTACGCGGCACGGTTCGGGCTGCTGGCGCACAAGGACGACCAGATCGACGAGCACGACCGCTACGCCATCCGGGCCGGGTTCTGGCGGGAGATCGACGTACGGACGGCCGCGGAGCACGCACCGGCCGGGGACTGAACGCGGCGGCACCGCCCGGGCCTGCGTGTTCGCGGCCGGCGACGGGCTCGCCGCGGCGTGTCGCGCGGTTCCCCGCGCCCCGGCAGGGGTGCCCCGGAGGCGATTCGGTCCCCGGGACCCCGTAGGCTCGTCCCTCGTGAGTACGCGTTCGGCACAGGCGGTTCGGCATGACGGGGACGTCGTGTGTGCCGTGCGGGGCCTCACCAAGACGTATCCGGCGACCCGGGGGCGGCGCGGGACGCCGGGAACCCCCGAGGTACGGGCCAACGACGCGGTCGGTCTCGAGGTCCGGCGCGGCGAGATCTTCGGACTGCTCGGGCCCAACGGCGCCGGCAAGACCACCCTCGTACGGCAGCTGACCGGGCTCATGCGGCCCGACGACGGCACCGTCGAGATCCTCGGGCACGACATCGTGCGCCACCCGGAGCGGGCCGCGCGCATCCTCGCCTACCTGGGCCAGGAGTCCACCGCGCTGGACGAGCTGACCGTGGCGCTGGCCGCCGAGACCACCGGGCGGCTGCGCGGCCTCGACGTACGGCGGGCCCGCGCCGAGCGGGACGCCGTCCTCGACGAACTCGGGCTGAGCGGCCTCGCCGCACGGCCGCTGAAGAAGCTCTCCGGGGGGCAGCGCAGGCTCGCCTGCTTCGCCACCGCGCTGGTCGGCGAGCGCCCGCTGCTGGTGCTGGACGAGCCGACCAGCGGCATGGACCCCGTCGCCCGCCGGTCCGTGTGGGCGGCCGTCGACCGGCGGCGCGCCGAGTCCGGCACCACCGTCCTGCTGGTCACCCACAACGTCATCGAGGCCGAGACCGTCCTCGACCGCGTCGCCGTCCTCGACCAGGGGCGGGTCATCGCCTGCGACACCCCGGCCGGGCTCAAGGAGAAGGTCGCCGGCGAGGTCCGCGTCGAGCTGGTGTGGCGCGAGCGGCCCCCGCTGGACGTGCCCGAGGTCGCCGCCCTGCTGCCCCGGGCCGTGGAGTCCGGCCGCCGCTGGACCCTGCGGCTCGCCCCGGAGGAGGCGCGCGCGGTGGTGGCCACGGTCACCGGCGGCGCCGCCTTCGTCGCGCTCGACGACTTCACGCTCGCCACACCGAGCCTGGAGGACGTCTACCTGGCGCTCGGCGGCAGCGCGGGCCACGCACAGGGCCTGGTCAAGGCGTGAGGGGCGCGGGTGTGGGCCGGACATCGGCCGGTGCGGGTGTGAACGGCAGGGCTGCCGCGGCCGTACGAGAATGGGCGACAGCCGAAGCGCGAAGGAGCAACTCGACGTGAGTGTCGTACCCGCCGAGGCCCTGCCGGGCAGTGCCCTGGCAGCCGAGGAGCGCGCGGAGCGGGAGGCCGCCGAGCTGGGGCCCCGCGCCCGGCTGTGGCCCTCCCTCGCCGCCGTGTACCGGGCGCAGCTCTCCCGGGCGCGGGTCGCGCGGATCCCGCTGCTGTTCGTCGCCACCTTCCAGTCGATCGGGATCATGATCCTGATGCGCGGAGTGGTGGACGGCGGGGCCGAGGCGCGGGCCGTGGTCGCCGGGTCGTCCGTGCTCGTCGTCGCGTTCGTGGCGCTGAACCTGCTGGCACAGTACTTCGGTCAGCTGCGCTCCAGCGGCGGCCTCGACCACTACGCCACCCTGCCGGTGCCGCCCGCCGCCGTCGTCCTGGGCGCCGCCGGCGCGTACGCGTCGTTCACCGTGCCGGGGACCGTGGTCACGGCCGTGTTCGGGTGCGTGCTGTTCGGGCTGCCCCTGGCCCACCTGTGGGTGCTCGCCGCGGTGATCCCGCTCGCCGGGGCCGCCCTCGCCGGGCTCGGCGCCGCGCTGGGCCTGCTCGCCCCGCGCCCCGAACTCGCCACCGTCCTCGGCCAGCTCGGCATGTCGGCGGCGCTGCTGCTGGGTGTGCTCCCGGCCGACCGGATGCCGGCCCTGATCCGGTTCGCCCGCGACCTGCTGCCCTCCACCTATGGCGTCGAGGCGTTCGCGCGGACCTTCGGGCCGCACCCGGACTGGGCGTTCGTCCTCGGCGACCTCGCCGTGTGCGCGGGGGTCGGAGTCGTCTCGCTCGCCGTCGCCACCTGGGCGTACCGCCGGGCCGCCGTCCGGTGACGCGCCGCACAGCCGCGCCTGGCACGATGTCAGAGTGACCGCACCGTTTTCTTCGCCTCCGCCGCAGCCGCCCCACCAGCCGCCGACCGACCCCTGGGCCTCACCGCCCGCCGGCGGACAGGGCGTGGGACCCGCGTGGCACGGCGCGGACCAGCCGGACGGGCCGCCCGGCCCCGGGCTGGGGAGGGAGCTGCTGGAGGCCGCCGTCGTCACGGTGGTGACGGCACTGGTCGGCGGGGCGCTGCTCGGAGTGCTGTGGTGGTGGCTCGCCCCGCATGTGCCGCTCGTCTCCGACGGGTCGGCGGTCTACTTCAAGGACACCGAGGGTGAGCAGGCCGTCGGGGTCGACGGAACGTTCACGCTGCTCGCGCTGGGCATGGGCGCGGTGAGCGCGCTCCTCGTCTTCCTCCTGCGCCGGCGTGGCGGCGTGCCGCTGGTCGCGGCGCTCGCCGTGGGCGGGCTGCTGGGGGCGGTCGTGGCGTGGCGGCTCGGGGTGTGGCTCGGGCCCGGCACGGACGTGGTGGCACGGGCGAAGGAAGCGGGGCGGGGGGTGACGTTCTCGGCGCCGCTGAAGCTGGCGGCGAAGGGGGCGTTGCTGGCGTGGCCGTTGGCGGGGTTGGTGGTGCACCTCGTGTTGACGGGGCTGTTCGGGCCGCGGGATCCGGAGCGGTTCGAGGAGTACGAGGGCGCCAAATAACTCGGGGGTGCTCGGTTCGTCGGCGGGTGCGGGTGGGTCGTGGTTTCTCGCGCAGTTCCCCGCGCCCCTGGAGGGACGGGCCTGCGGCCCGCCCTCCCCGTGAAAAGCACGGGGCGCAGCCCCGGTCGCTTCTCAGGGGCGCGGGGAACTGCGCGACCAAGCACGACGCACCCGCAGTCGCCCGACCACCCGTACCCCCGCTCAGGCGCCCGGCACCCTCGCGACCGGTGCCGTCCTCGCCCCCGTCAGCGCCGCCAGATCCCCCGGCGCCAGCTCCACCTCCAGCCCCCGGCGGCCCGCCGAGACGCAGATCGTCGCGTGGCCGGAGGCAGACTCGTCCAGGACCGTGCGGAGCTTCTTGCGCTGGCCCAGGGGGGAGATGCCCCCGCGGACGTACCCCGTGGTGCGTTCGGCGAGCGTGGGGTCGGCCATCGCCGCCCGCTTGCCGCCGACCGCCGCCGCCAGCGACTTCAGGTCCAGCTGGCCCGCGACCGGCACCACGGCCACGACCAGCGCGCCGTCGACGTCCGCGACGAGGGTCTTGAAGACGCGCTCGGGCGACACGCCCATCGCCTCCGCCGCCTCCTCGCCGTAGGACGGGTGGGACGGGTCGTGCTCATAGGCGTGGACGGTGAACTCCACGCCCGCCGCCGTCAGCGCCACCGTCGCCGGGGTGCCCCCCGCCTGCTGCTTCTTCGCCTTCTTCGCCATCCCAGCCCGTTCCCAGCCCGTTCCCGGTCGCCGTGTCCTTCAGCCGTCCTCAGTTGAGGCTCGTCGGACCCCGCGTCAGGTCCGACGCGGGCAACGACGGCAGACTACGGATGATCGCGCTCTCCGCGCGCAGGAGTTTCAGCTCGTCACGCAGCCGGGACGCGGTGTCGGGCGCCTGGAGGAGCCGCTGCTTGGCCGGGGTGTCGAGCATCATCGCCGCGGCGACCAGGTACGACACCACGGCCGGCTCGTCGGGGAGGTCCGCGCCCGTGGACAGCGAGCGCTCCCGCGCTCCCGCCAGGCGCTTCTGGTACTGGCGGAAGGCCCGCAGCACACCCTCCGCGAGGGCGCCCGCCTCGTCGCCGGGCGCCTCCGGCAGTTCCTCCAGGTCCGCCACGAGGAACGGGCCGGTGGTGTCCAGGGAGAGCAGCCGTACCCGGTTGGTGCCGGTGGCGAGGACCTCGAACGTGCCGTTGTCGCGCTCCCGGATGGTGGCCGCGTCGGCGATGCAGCCCACGGAGTGGAACGCCTTGGCCGGGTCGTCGCCGAACCCGGCGGTCGGGCCGCGCTCCGGGAGCGCCGTCGGATCCGGCATGCCGGGCGCGCTCGGCGCGACCTCGTGGCCGTCGCGGATGGCGACGACGGCGAAGCGGCGGGGTTCGTCCTCGGGGGTCTTCAGCAACTCGCGCATCATGGCGCGGTAGCGCTCCTCGAAGATGTTCAGAGGTAGCACGAGCCCCGGGTACAACACCGAGTTCAGGGGGAAGAGCGGCAGCCGGACGGTGGTCACGAGCCCAGAGCCTAGTCGCCGTCGGGGCGCGCGCGTTCGCTCGTACTGGTTTGTGACCTTGCCGCGGGCCTTCCGGCACGCTTCCCCGACCGTGTCAGCAGCGGCATCGAGGACGCCACCTCCAGCCGTACGCCGTCCCGCAGTTGGAGGAACTGCCCCAGCGGATCACCGGAGACCCGGTCCCACGGGAAGGAGGTGGCGTACGGGCCGATCCGGCGCAGCTGCTCCAGGGCGTCCGGCCAGCGTTCGAGGCGGACGAGGACATAGGCGAGGAGGTTGCGGACCTCGGCGGGCCAGGGGTCGCCGGGCGCGTACGCGGCGGAGAGGGCGATCGCGCGGTCCGCCGCCTCGTCCAGCCGGGCGCGAGCGACCCCGGGGCCGCCGCCGTCGACGAGCTGGGCGAAGGCCGCCCGGACCGGCAGAGCCTGGACCAGGGAGCCGGGCAGGGCGTCCTCGGCGGCCCGTTCGGCGAAGTCGAAGCACTCGCGGTGCGAGCCGTACCAGGCGGCGGAGAGGTACTTCAGGGCCGAGACATGACAGCCGTAGTGGTGCGGGGAGCGGCGGACCGCCTCCGCCCACAGCCGCTCGAAGCCGGTGCGGCCGAGGCCCGTCCCCCGGGCGTGGTCGAGGGCGATCCGCCAGGGCACCGGGTCGCGCGGCTCGCGCTCGGCCGCCGTCGTGATCAACGCGCCCGCCTCGTGCAGCAGTTCCGCCCTGGCGGGGGAGTGCCAGCCGTGGGAGACCGCCAGTTCGGCCCTGATCAGCAGGGCGTCGGGGTCGTGCGGGGCGGCGCGCCGCCAGTCGCGCAGCCACTCGCCCCGCGCGCGGGCGAAGGCGGCGAGCCGCAGCGCGTACCGGTCGCGGTTCTCCCACTCCGCCGCCTCCCGGGTCATCGCGAGAAGCCCGGCGGCGGGGGCGTACGCGCCCCGGCCGGCCGCGACCAGCGCGGGCCCGAGCCGCGCGTCGGGGACGTCGAGCAGCACCTCGTCGTCGGCCGGGAGACCGTCGGCGAGGCCCGAGGTGTGCCGCATCATCCGGGCCGTGCGCACGAGCGCACGCAGCAGGTCCATGTGGCGCGCCCCCTCTGCGCCCGGCCGGTCCGCTCGGCGGGACCGGTGCTCACCATCTCGGTACAACGCCTCGACGGTGGTGTAGTGGTCGGTCGTTCGAGGGGAAGACGGAGCGCGGGCGACTCGGGTTGTGCCCCTTCACAACCTTTTCAGTTCCTGCTCAGCAGCCGTGTGGCGCCCGCGGCGACCGTCGTCGCGAGGATCCAGCCCAGCAGGATCACCACCACCGCGAGCCACTGCCAGCCGCCGCGCAGCTGCCAGTAGCCGACCTGGCCGAGGTCGATCACCGGGAGCAGCAGGTCCAGGGCGAACAGGGACGGGCTCCAGTGCGGGTGCTCGCCGCTCTTGAGCGGCGGATGGTCCGCGTGGGAGAAGGCGTACGAGGCCAGCGCCCACAGCAGCGCCATCCACACGACGGCCCGCCCCGGCCGGTACCCGTACGCCACCGTCCAGTCCTGCGCGTAGCCCCAGAGCTTCGCCGCCAGCGGCAGGTTCTCCCGCCGGTGGCGCTGCTTGGCGAGGAGCACGTCGCGGGCGCCCTCGTCGTCGCCGCTGGCCCGCAGCACCGTCGCGAGCCGCTCGTACGGCTCCGGCTGGTACTCGGGGGTCGCCGCCGCCACCCACTCCAGGCGTCCGGCCAGCGGGAACCGGTCGCGCGGTACGAGGTTCTCGTACTGGAAGCCGCCCATCTGGAGGTTGCCCGGTCCCGGCCAGCTGTCCGCCCGGTCGATGAGGACGCCGACCCGGGCGCCCGACAGCACGACCTTGCCGCGCTCGGGCCGCTCGCCGAGGAAGCGCAGCTCGGGCACCTGCACCCGGCGCAGGGACAGCTCCTGTTCGTCCGTGAAGGTGAACCGGGCCCGCTCCAGGTCGACGGCGTCCCCGAAGCGCCCGTCGTCCAGCCGTATCCCGCCCTGGCACTCGAACCGCTGGACGCGGGTGCCGCGCGCGGGCGTGCTGCCGCTGGTGTAGAGCGGGTTGCCGACGCCGGCGGGGGTCAGATAGAGGGTGCGCTCGACGGTCAGCTGGGGCGCGTTCAGGGCGAGGCGGCCGTAGGGGTTGGCGAGCCGGCTGCCGCGCAGGCTGAGCGAGGCGCCGACGGTCGCGCCGCGCAGACTCAGCTCGCCGTGCGACTCCAGCATCTCCGCCTGTACGTCCTGGGCGACGCTGAGGCCGTCGGCGGACAGGGAGCGGCCGTGCCGGTCGCGGTAGACGACCGCCTGGTTGAGCAGCAGATCGGTGCCGATGTGCGCGTCGGCGAGCCGCACCCCGTTGTGGAAGCGGCAGCGCGGCAGATGCAGGTCGCCCTCGGTGTGCAGCCGGGCCGCCTCCAGCCGCGGCACCGAGCAGTCCACCAGCCGTACGGTGGTGAACCGGGCCTCGGGCAGCAGGATCTCCTTCTCGAACCGGCAGCCCTTCATCTCCACGTACGGCACCACCTGGCCGCCCGCCAGCTCCAGGACGCCCCTGACCTGCACGCCCACCAGCTTGAGCGCGGAGACCCGGCCGGCCAGCGCGGGCGGCCCGTCCAGCAGCAGCCAGGCCACGATCCGCGCCCGTACCGTCCGCTCCGGCCCCCAGGGGTGGCCGCCGTGCGGATCGTCCTCGGCGGTGTCGCCGCTGCGGAGGTCGTAGACGCTGCCGTTGCGGAACGCCTGCCACATACCGGCCTCGGCGGCGGTGAGGTCGTCCGGGATGTCCCCGTCGTCCCGGATGGCGGCACCCTCGCTCACGGCTGATCCTTCCTCCGGCTCCGTCACTCGCGTGTATCGCACAACTGTTCATGCGGGTGATGCCCGCTGAGTGACGCCCCGAACGCTAGACGTGAAGAGGATCTTCCGAGTTCTCGCGCCGACGCGTATCAGCCATTGGAACGTGCGGACAGCCGCCGACCGGGGTCTGAGAGAATTGGGCGTGTGATCTCCCGAATCGATCTGCGCGGCGACGCCCTCCCGAAGGGCCCCGCCCTGCGCGACCTGCTGCCCCGAGCCGACTTCGACGTCTCGGCCGCCCTGGAGAAGGTGCGTCCGATCTGCGAGGCCGTGCATCATCGTGGGGACGCGGCGCTGATCGACTTCGCCGAGAAGTTCGACGGCGTCCGCCTCACCTCCGTGCGGGTCCCGGCCGAGGCCCTCACGGACGCGCTGGACCGGCTCGACCCGGCCGTCCGCGCGGCCCTGGAGGAGTCCGTCCGCCGCGCCCGTCTCGTCCACCGCGAGCAGCGCCGCACCACGCACACCACCCAGGTCGTGCCCGGCGGCACCGTCACCGAGAAGTGGGTGCCGGTCGAGCGCGTCGGCCTCTACGCCCCCGGTGGCCGCTCGGTGTACCCCTCCTCCGTGATCATGAACGTGGTCCCGGCGCAGGAGGCGGGCGTCCCCTCGATCGCGCTGGCCTCCCCGGCGCAGGCGGAGTTCGGCGGCCTGCCGCACCCCACGATCCTCGCCGCGTGCGCCCTGCTCGGCGTCGACGAGGTGTACGCGGCCGGCGGCGCCACCGCCGTCGCGATGTTCGCGTACGGCACCGAGTCCTGCCCGCCGGCCAACATGGTCACCGGGCCGGGCAACATCTGGGTGGCCGCCGCCAAGCGGTACTTCACCGGCGTCATCGGCATCGACTCCGAGGCCGGCCCCACCGAGATCGCGGTCCTCGCCGACGACACCGCCGACCCGGCGCACGTCGCCGCCGACCTGATCAGCCAGGCCGAGCACGACCCGCTCGCCGCCGCCGTGCTCGTCACCGACTCCGTCGCGCTCGCCGACGCCGTCGAGAAGGAGCTGGGCCCGCAGGTCGAGGCCACCAAGCACATCGAGGACCGCATCCGCCCCGCCCTCGCGGGCCGCCAGTCCGCGATCGTCCTGGTCGACGGCGTCGACGAGGGCCTGCGGGTCGTCAACGCCTACGGCGCCGAACACCTGGAGATCCAGACCGCGGACGCCGCGGCGGTCGCCGAGCGCGTCGTCAACGCGGGCGCGATCTTCATCGGACCGTGGGCGCCGGTCTCGCTCGGCGACTACGCGGCGGGCTCCAACCACGTGCTCCCGACCGGCGGCTGCGCCTGCCACTCCTCCGGTCTGTCCGTCCAGTCCTTCCTGCGCGGCATCCACATCGTCGACTACACGCGGGACGCGCTGGCCGAGGTCGCGCACCACGTGGTCACGCTGGCGGAGGCGGAGGACCTGCCCGCGCACGGCGCGGCGATCAAGGCAAGGTTCGGCTGGAAGGTACCTGGTCAGTGAGCTTCGGAATCGACGACCTCCCCGTCCGGGACGAACTGCGCGGCAAGAGCCCCTACGGCGCGCCCCAGCTCGACGTCCCCGTACGGCTGAACACCAACGAGAACCCCTACCCCCTGCCCGAGCCGCTGGTGGAGCGGATCGCCGAGCGCGTGCGCGAGGCGGCGCGGAACCTCAACCGCTACCCCGACCGGGACGCGGTCGAGCTGCGGACCCGGCTCGCGGAGTACCTGACGCGGACCTCCGGGTACGCCGTGGACGTCACCAACGTCTGGGCGGCCAACGGCTCCAACGAGGTCATCCAGCAGCTGTTGCAGACCTTCGGCGGACCCGGCCGCACGGCCATCGGTTTCGAGCCGTCGTACTCGATGCACGGACTCATCGCCCGCGGCACCGGCACCGGCTGGATCTCCGGCCCCCGTCACGACGACTTCACCATCGACCTCGCGGCGGCCGAGCGGGCCGTCGCCGAGCACCGCCCCGACGTCGTCTTCGTCACCACCCCCAACAACCCCACGGGCAACGCGGTCCCCCGCGAGACGGTCCTCGCCCTGTACGAGGCCGCCCAGGCGGCCAAGCCGTCCATGGTCGTCGTCGACGAGGCGTACATCGAGTTCAGCCACGGCGACTCCCTGCTGCCGCTGCTCGAAGGACGGCCGAATCTCGTCGTCTCGCGCACCATGTCCAAGGCGTTCGGCGCCGCCGGACTGCGCCTCGGCTACCTCGCCGCGCACCCGGCGGTCGTGGACGCGGTCCAGCTCGTCCGGCTGCCCTACCACCTGTCCGCCGTCACCCAGGCGACCGCCCTGGCCGCCCTGGAGCACACCGACACCCTCCTCGGCTATGTCGAGCAGCTGAAGGCGGAGCGGGACCGGCTGGTCGCCGAGCTGCGCGCCATCGGCTACGACGTCACCGAGTCCGACGCCAACTTCGTGCAGTTCGGGACGTTCGACGACGCGCACGAGGTGTGGCGGAAGATCCTCGACCGGGGCGTCCTGGTCCGGGACAACGGCGTCCCGGGGTGGCTGCGGGTGACCGCCGGAACCCCCGCCGAGAACGACGCGTTCCTCGACGCGGTACGTGAATTGAAGAAGGAGCAGAGCGCATGAACCGCGTTGGACGCGTGGAGCGGGTCACGAAGGAGACGTCGGTCGTCGTCGAGATCAACCTCGACGGCACCGGCCGAACCGAGATCTCCACCGGGGTCGGCTTCTACGACCACATGCTCGACCAGCTCGGCCGCCACGGACTGTTCGACCTCACCGTGAAGACCGACGGCGACCTGCACATCGACTCCCACCACACCATCGAGGACACCGCCCTCGCGCTGGGCGCCGCCTTCAAGCAGGCCCTCGGCGACAAGGTGGGCATCTACCGCTTCGGCAACTGCACGGTCCCGCTGGACGAGTCCCTCGCCCAGGTCACCGTCGACCTCTCCGGCCGCCCCTACCTCGTGCACACCGAGCCCGAGAAGATGGCGCCGATGATCGGCGAGTACGACACCACGATGACCCGGCACATCCTGGAGTCCTTCGTCGCCCAGGCCCAGATCGCGCTGCACGTGCACGTGCCGTACGGGCGCAACGCCCACCACATCGTCGAGTGCCAGTTCAAGGCGCTGGCCCGCGCCCTGCGCTACGCCTCCGAGCGCGACCCGCGCGCGGCCGGGATCCTGCCCTCCACGAAGGGCGCGCTGTGAACGGCCTCTCGACCCTCCTGATCGTCGTCGGTCTGTTCCTGGTCGGCGGGATCATCTCCTTCGTCAAGCAGCAGATGCCGAAGGGCCTGATCGTGCTGCTCTCCATCGGCGCCGCGATGTGCCTGGTCGCGGGCGTCATGAGGCTGGAGGTGTGGAATTGAGCACCGAGAACGCGGGGGCGAGGACCACCCCCGCCAAGCGGGTCGTCGTCTTCGACTACGGCTTCGGCAACGTCCGCTCCGCCGAGCGCGCCCTCGCGCGTGCGGGAGCCGAGGTCGAGATAACGCGTGACTTCGACAAGGCCATGAACGCGGACGGACTGCTGGTGCCCGGCGTCGGTGCCTTCGCCGCCTGCATGCAGGGGCTGAAGGAGGCGCGCGGCGACTGGATCATCGACCGCAGGCTCGCCGGCGGACGCCCGGTCATGGGCATCTGCGTCGGCATGCAGATCCTGTTCGCGCGCGGCATCGAGCACGGCGTGGAGACCGAGGGCCTCGACGAGTGGCCCGGCGCGGTCGAGCCGCTCCAGGCCGAGATCGTGCCGCACATGGGCTGGAACACCGTCGACGCCCCGGCCGGCTCCGAGCTGTTCGCCGGCCTCGACGCCGACGCCCGCTTCTACTTCGTGCACTCCTACGCCGTCCACGACTGGTCCCTGGAGACGCACAACCCGAACATCACCGCGCCCAAGGTCACGTGGTCGACGCACGGCAAGCCCTTCGTGGCGGCCGTCGAGAACGGCGCCCTGTGGGCCACGCAGTTCCACCCCGAGAAGTCCGGCGACGCCGGAGCCCAGCTGCTGACCAACTGGATCGGAACCCTGTAGACCATGGCGAAGCTCGAACTCCTCCCCGCCGTCGACGTCCGCGACGGCCAGGCCGTCCGCCTCGTGCACGGCGAGTCCGGCACGGAGACCTCCTACGGCTCCCCGCTGGAGGCCGCCCTCTCCTGGCAGCGGGCGGGCGCCGAGTGGCTGCACCTGGTCGACCTGGACGCCGCGTTCGGCACCGGCGACAACCGCGAACTGGTCGCCGAGGTCACCAGGGCCATGGACATCAAGGTCGAACTGTCCGGGGGCATCCGGGACGACGCCTCCCTGGAGAAGGCCCTCGCCACCGGCTGCACCCGCGTCAACCTCGGCACCGCCGCCCTGGAGAGCCCCGAGTGGGTCGCCAAGGTCATCGCCGAGCACGGCGACCGGATCGCGGTCGGCCTCGACGTACGCGGCACGACCCTGAAGGGCCGCGGCTGGACCCGCGACGGCGGCGACCTCTACGAGACACTGGCGCGCCTCGACAAGGAGGGCTGCGCCCGGTACGTCGTCACCGACATCGCCAAGGACGGCACGCTCCAGGGCCCCAACCTGGAACTGCTGCGCAACGTCTGCGCGGTCACCGACCGTCCGGTCGTGGCCTCCGGCGGTGTGTCGTCCCTCGACGACCTGCGCGCCATCGCCGAACTGGTACCCCTCGGTGTCGAGGGCTCCATCGTCGGGAAGGCCCTCTACGCGAAGGCGTTCACCCTGGAAGAGGCCCTGGAGGCTGTGTCGTCATGACGTCCGATGACGTGCGGCGGGTGCGGAGCGGGAGTCCCTGGGAGGAGTCCTTCGGCTCCGCGCGTGCCGTCGCGGCGGGCGACCGCGTGCTGGTGGCGGGCACCACGTCCTTCAAGGGCGATGTCCTGTACGGGGAGGGCGACCCGTACGAGCAGGCCAAGGTGGCCTTCACCAGCGCGATCGAGGCGCTCGGCGAGTTCGGGCTCGGTGCCGAGTCCGTGATCCGGACGAGGATGTACCTGGCGCACCTGCGGGACGTCGACGCGGTCGGGCGGGCCCACCGGGAGCTGTTCGAGCCCGTGCGTCCCGCCGCGACCCTGCTGGTCGTGGACGGTTTCTTCGACCCGCGCATCCTCGTCGAAGTAGAAGTCGAAGCATTCAAGGGCCAGAGGCCCTCCTGAAGGAGCCGTGGATTCATGACCCTGGCGGTCCGAGTCATCCCCTGCCTGGACGTGGACAACGGCCGGGTCGTCAAGGGAGTCAACTTCCAGAACCTGCGTGACGCGGGCGACCCGGTCGAGATGGCCAAGGTGTACGACACCGAGGGCGCCGACGAGCTGACGTTCCTCGACATCACCGCGTCCTCCGGCAACCGCGAGACCACCTACGACGTGGTGCGCCGCACCGCCGAGCAGGTCTTCATCCCGCTGACCGTCGGCGGCGGCGTCCGCACCGCCGAGGACGTCGACAAGCTGCTGCGGGCCGGCGCGGACAAGGTCGGCGTGAACACCGCGGCGATCGCCCGCCCCGACCTGATCCGTGAGATCGCCGAGCGCTTCGGCCGCCAGGTCCTGGTCCTGTCGGTGGACGCCCGGCGCACGGAGTCCGGGTCCTTCGAGGTCACCACCCACGGCGGCCGCAAGGGCACGGGCATCGACGCCGTCGAGTGGGCCCACCGGGCCGCCGAACTGGGCGCCGGCGAGATCCTGCTCAACTCCATGGACGCCGACGGCACGAAGGACGGCTACGACCTGGAGATGATCACCGCCGTCCGCAAGCACGTCACGGTCCCCGTCATCGCCTCCGGCGGCGCGGGCCGGCTCACTGACTTCCCTCCGGCCATCGAGGCCGGCGCCGACGCCGTCCTCGCCGCCTCCGTCTTCCACTTCGGCGACCTCCGCATCGGCGAGGTCAAGAGCGCGCTCCGGGAGGCGGGTCACCCGGTCCGGTGACGCCGACGATTCCCCGGGCAGACCCCGGTCACCAGGTGACCGGGGCTCACGCGTGGGTTCGGGCGCGGGAACCGGCGGGCCGGGGCGGCCGGGGTCAGATGCCCAGTTGCTTCGTCTCGTGGAGTCTGGCGATGGCCTCCTTCTCGCCGTCCAGTTCCACGTCGGCGACCTGCTGGCGGCCGTAGAGGAACAGGAGCAGCTCCGAGGGCTCACCGGTGACCGTGACGACCGGGGTCCCGCGGTGGGCCACCGCCGTCCGGCCGTCCGGGCGGCGCAGCACCAGGCCGGTGGGGGAGCCGCGGCCCATGAGGCGGGCGGTGCGCTCCAGCCGGGACCACAGGGCGTCCTGGAAGACATGGTCGAGTTCGCGCGGCGACCAGTCGGGCTGGGCGCGGCGGATGTCCTCGGTGTGGACGTAGAACTCGATCGTGTTGGACGCCTCGTCGATCTGCTTCAGGGAGAAGGGCGAGAAGCGCGGCGGGCCGGTGCGGACGAGCTGGACCAGCTCCTCGTACGGCTTCGCGGCGAACTCCGCCATCACCCGGTCCAGGCGGGAGGCGAGCTGCTTGATGAGGATGCCCCCGGCGGCGTCGGGGCGACGCTCGCGCACCACCACATGCGCGGCCAGATCCCGGGTCGTCCAGCCCTCGCACAGGGTGGGGGCGTCGGGGCCCGCGGTGTCCAACAGGTCGGCGAAGAGGAGCCGTTCACGCTTGGCATGGGTCGACATGCCGCCAGCCTACGACCGGCGCCCCCGGCCGCCCAGGGCAGGCCCCGCCGACGCGCGGCCCTGGCGGGTTGTTCGTACGACGATACGGTCCGGCCTGTGGACAACGGGCGGGGCGGATCGCCGCGGCGCGGCACAATGGCACGCATGACCAGCACGCCGTCCCCCAGCAGCCCCAGCGGTCCCGGCGCCCCGAGCGGCCCCGGCACGCCCAGCGCGCTGGACCCCGAGATCGCCGCGCGCCTCAAGCGCAGCGCCGACGGGCTCCTGCCCGCCATCGCCCAGCAGTACGACACCGGCGAGGTGCTCATGCTCGGCTGGATGGACGACGAGGCGCTCCACCGCACCCTCACCACCGGACGCTGCACCTACTGGTCGCGCAGCCGCCGCGAGTACTGGGTGAAGGGTGACACCTCCGGCCACTTCCAGTGGGTGAAGTCGGTCGCCCTGGACTGCGACGCCGACACCGTCCTCGTCAAGGTCGACCAGGTCGGCGCCGCCTGCCACACCGGCGCCCGCACCTGCTTCGACGAGGACGTCCTCAAGACCGTCGAGGGCGGCGCCGATTCCGGCGTACCGCCACTGGATCAGTAAGGTCAGCCGCCATGGACCTCGAGACCTTCCGCAAGCTGGCCTCCGACCGCCGGGTCATCCCCGTCAGCCGCAAGCTCCTCGCCGACGGCGACACCCCGGTCGCCCTCTACCGCAAGCTCGCCGCCGAGCGCACCGGCACCTTCCTCCTGGAGTCGGCGGAGAACGGCCGCTCGTGGTCCCGCTACTCCTTCGTCGGCGTCCGCAGCCAGGCCACCCTCACCGCGCGGAACGGCCAGGCGCACTGGCTCGGCACCCCACCAGTCGGCGTCCCGGCCGACGGCGACCCCCTCGCCGCCCTGCGCGCCACCATCGAGGCGCTCCACACCCCGCACCAGGAGGGCATGCCCCCCTTCACCGGCGGCATGGTGGGCTACCTGGGCTACGACATCGTGCGCCGCCTGGAGAAGATCGGCCCCGGCGAGCAGGACGACCTGCGGCTGCCCGAGCTGACCATGCTGCTGACGAGCGACCTGGCGGTCATGGACCACTGGGAGGGTTCGGTCCTGCTGATCGCCAACGCCATCAACCACAACGACCTGGACACGGGCGTCGACGAGGCCTACGCCGACGCGGTCGCCCGCCTCGACGCCATGCAGGCCGACCTCACCCGGCCCGTCGCCCAGCCCCCGGCGGTCCTCCCGCCCTCCGAGCTGCCCGAGTACACCGCGCGCTGGGGCGGCCCCGACTTCCAGGAGGCCGTCGAGGACATCAAGGAGCGCATCCGCGCGGGCGAGGCGTTCCAGGTCGTCCCCTCCCAGCGCTTCGAGACCCCGTGCACGGCGAGCGCGCTCGACGTCTACCGCGTCCTCAGGGCCACCAACCCCTCCCCGTACATGTACCTGTTCCGGTTCGACGGCTTCGACGTCGTCGGCTCCTCGCCCGAGGCCCTGGTCAAGGTCGAGGACGGACAGGCCATGGTCCACCCCATCGCCGGCACCCGGCACCGGGGCGCCACCCCGCAGGAGGACCAGGCCCTCGCCGACGAACTCCTCGCCGACCCCAAGGAACGCGCCGAGCACCTGATGCTCGTGGACCTCGGGCGCAACGACCTGGGCCGGGTCTGCGAACCGGGCTCGGTCGAGGTCGTCGACTTCATGTCCATCGAGCGGTACTCCCACGTCATGCACATCGTGTCCACCGTCACCGGCCGCGTCGCCCCCGGCCGCACCGCGTTCGACGTGCTGACCGCCTGCTTCCCCGCCGGCACCCTCTCCGGCGCGCCCAAGCCGCGCGCCATGCAGATCATCGACGAGCTGGAGCCCTCCCGCCGCGGCCTGTACGGCGGCTGCGTCGGCTATCTCGACTTCGCGGGCGACTCGGACACCGCCATCGCCATCCGCACCGCCCTGCTGCGCGACGGCACGGCGTACGTCCAGGCCGGCGCCGGCATCGTCGCCGACTCCGACCCCGTCGCCGAGGACACCGAGTGCCGCAACAAGGCGGCGGCCGTGCTGCGCGCCGTGCACACGGCGAACCGGCTCGGACAATAGGGCGCTTCTCACGTCAGCCCCGGGTGACGATCCACCCGGGGCTCAGGCGATAGTGGAGTACGTGACCGCAGTACCTCACCCCCGTTCCGAGCCCGCGTCCGTCCGCTCCGGCCGGCGCAGCCTCGCCCTGGCGCTGCTGAGCGGCGCGCTCGGCGCCGCCGTCGCGCTGCTCGCCACCCGCCAGCGCTGGTCCGAGGGCACGGCGTCGGTGGCCGGCGGCGCCTTCCCGCTGACCGCCAAGGGCAGCGACGTCACGGGCGTGCCCGCGGCCCTCGCCATCGTGGGCCTCGCCGCGCTCGTCGCCGTCTTCGCCGTCCGCCGCTCCGGGCGCGTCCTGGTCGCCGTGCTGCTCGCCCTCTCCGGCGCGGGCACCATCGCCGCCGCGCTGTTCGGCGCCCACGACAGCTCGGCGCTCGACGACAAGGCCGCCGAGGCGTCCGGTGACACCTCCGCCACCGTCGACGCGCTCAGCCACACCGGCTGGCCGTACGTCGCGGCGGTCGGCGGCGCCCTGATCCTGCTGGCCGGGCTGCTCGCCCTGCGGTACGGACGGCTGTGGCCCGGGATGTCCGGCCGCTACGAGCGCGACGGCACCCCCCGGCAGCGCAAGGCCAAGCCGGTGGACCCCGAGCGGCCCGAGGACATGTGGAAGGCCCTGGACCGCGGCGAGGACCCGACGGGACGCGACCCCGTCTAGCCGGGCGGGGGCGGACCCCCGCTCAAGGCACTCGGGGGCGTACGGGACAATGGACGACGAGCGTCCGACTCACCACCGGCATCGAGCGACGGGCATCGAGCGACACGCATCAAGCGGCACGCTTCGAGCACTCGCACAGAGCAACTGAGCAACGAGGAGCAAAGTCATGGCGGGCAGCAGCCACGGCCACACCCCGGCCGCCTGGACCGGCGTCACCATCGCCTTCATCGGTTTCTGCGTCTCGGGCGCCTACATGGTGATGGCCGAACCGCTGGGATTCTGGGCGGGCATGGTCATCGTGCTCCTCGGCGGTGTGGTGGGTCTGATCATGAGGGCGATGGGCCTCGGCCAGACCAAGTCGGCGCACGGCGACGACTGGTCGGGCGCGGCGAAGGAAGAGGCCAAGGCCATCGCCGGCGAGCCCGTCCCCGCCAAGAGCTGACGTTCCGCGCCAGGGCGGTCCGGTCGCCGCAGGGCACCCGGCCGCCCTTCCCGCGCGCGTGCGACGCCCGCCGGGCACAATGCGGGGTGTGAACGCCGCCGAGCCCCAGCCAGGCCCGCCCGTCGCGCCTCACCCGCACGCCTCCCAGGCCCCCCGGGCCGTCCCGGCCCCGGGCGGAGCGCTGCGGCGGGTCGGGCTGCCCGCCGTCGCGCTCACGGCCGTCGGCGGGGCCTTCGCGTACGTCGCGGCCGTCGACCCGAACGAACCCGGCCACTACCCCGTCTGCCCGCTCTGGCGCCTCACCGGCCTGTACTGCCCCGGCTGCGGCGGACTGCGCAGCGCCCACGCCTTCGCCCACGGCGACCTCGCCACCGCCCTCACGGACAACGCGCTGGCCGTGGCCGCCTTCCTGGCCTTCGCCGTGCTGTGGACCGTATGGGTGGTCCGGGCGGCACGCGGACAGCCCTTCCGGCTCGAACTGCGGCCCGTGGCCCTGTGGGCGCTCGGCGCGTCGGTGCTGGTCTTCACGGTTGTCCGGAACCTGCCGTTCGGGGGAGGGCTTCATCCTTGATCGGACGGGGAAGGTCCAGGATGGAGGCACCTCCCGCCCGAGCCGGGCGAAGCTGGTCCGACGGTGGGGGAGGGACCGCCGTCAACCGGATGCGAGAGCTGTGCCCCGGTCCGGCTACCATCGCAGTGAACTGCCAGGACCCTGGGAAGCGCTCGACAGCCGGAACGCGACTGTCGAAAGCTGTCACCGAACGCAACCGTCTGAAAGGGGGCCGCTCGCGTGAGTGTGCTCGACGAGATCATCGACGGAGTCCGTGCCGACCTTTCGGAGCGGCAGGCCAGCGTCAGCCTCGAAGAGCTCAAGGAGCGCGCGGCGAAGGCTCCGGCGGCCAAGGACGGCGCGGCCGCCCTGCGCGGTGACGGCGTCAAGGTGATCTGCGAGGTCAAGCGTTCCAGCCCCTCCAAGGGCGCGCTGGCCGCGATCGCCGACCCGGCCGGCCTCGCCGCCGACTACGAGGCGGGCGGCGCGGCGGTCATCTCCGTCCTCACCGAACAGCGCCGCTTCGGCGGTTCGCTGGCCGACCTGGAGGCCGTGCGGGCCCGCGTGGACATCCCCGTCCTGCGCAAGGACTTCATCGTCACCTCCTACCAGCTGTGGGAGGCCCGGGCCTACGGCGCCGATCTGGCCCTGCTGATCGTCGCGGCCCTCGACCAGCCCGCCCTGGAGTCCCTGATCGAGCGGGCCGAGTCCATCGGGCTCACCCCGCTCGTCGAGGTGCACGACGAGGACGAGGTCGAGCGGGCCGTCGACGCGGGTGCCCGGGTGATCGGCGTCAACGCGCGCAACCTCAAGACCCTCGAAGTGGACCGCACCACCTTCGAGCGTGTCGCCCCCGAGATCCCCGACCACATCGTCAAGGTCGCCGAGTCCGGCGTCCGCGGCCCCCACGACCTCATCGCCTACGCCAACGCCGGCGCGGACGCGGTCCTCGTGGGCGAGTCCCTCGTCACCGGCAAGGACCCGAAGACCGCCGTCGCCGACCTCGTCGCCGCCGGCGAGCACCCGGCGCTGCGCCACGGCCGGAGCTGACGGGCGCCATGACCGACCGCACCACCGCCGCCCACCGGACCGGGCACGTCCCGGCCGGGGCGGCGGGGTGCGTACGGGCGGCCACGACGGCCTCGCCCATGACCGGTACGACCGAGCCCGATATCCCTCACACGGGTGAGATCGGGCCGGTAGGCTGTGCCCCGATGTTCTCGCTCACCATGACCGCCAGGGACCCTTACGCCCGCCTCGCGCGCGGGTGCCGTCCCCGTGGCTGCCGGGCGCCAGCGCGCCGGGTCCACGGGCGCCGGGTCCGCTATGTCATCGGTGACGAGCCGGGCCAGGTGAACGGCATGCGATGGCCCCGGCCCGTGTCACCCGCGGTGAGCTGAGCCGGTTTCCGCTCCGCACACCGGGTGACGCCTGTCCACCGGACGACGAGTACGGCTCCGGCCGGTTCCGCGGCACCGCACGAGCGGCCGCCCGCGGACGCCTCGCAACGCCCCCGTCCCCGTCTCCGGTGATGTCCCTCTACGGGCCTCTCATCGTCCGATCGACATCGGGGCTCACGCCCCTGTGAGGTAATCGCATGTCCAGCGAGTTCTTCATCCCCGACCCCGAGGGTCAGGTCCCCAGCGCCGCGGGGTATTTCGGCGCCTACGGCGGCAAGTTCATCCCTGAGGCGCTGGTCGCCGCCGTGGACGAGGTCGCCGTCGAGTACGACAAGGCGAAGGCCGACCCCGAGTTCGCGCGCGAGCTCGACGACCTGCTCGTCCACTACACCGGTCGGCCCAGCGCGCTGACCGAGGTGCCCCGGTTCGCCGAGCACGCCGGTGGCGCCCGGGTGTTCCTCAAGCGTGAGGACCTCAACCACACCGGCTCCCACAAGATCAACAATGTGCTGGGGCAGGCCCTGCTCACCAAGCGCATGGGCAAGACCCGGGTCATCGCCGAGACCGGCGCGGGCCAGCACGGCGTCGCCACCGCCACCGCCTGCGCGCTCTTCGGCCTCGACTGCACCATCTACATGGGCGAGATCGACACCCAGCGCCAGGCCCTGAACGTGGCCCGCATGCGCATGCTGGGCGCCGAGGTCGTCGCCGTGAAGTCCGGTTCCCGCACGCTCAAGGACGCCATCAACGAGGCGTTCCGCGACTGGGTGGCCAACGTCGACCGCACCCACTACCTCTTCGGCACGGTCGCCGGCCCGCACCCCTTCCCCGCCATGGTCCGCGACTTCCACCGGGTCATCGGCGTCGAGGCCCGGCGCCAGCTCCTGGAGCGCGCCGGGCGGCTGCCCGACGCCGCCGTCGCCTGTGTGGGCGGCGGCTCCAACGCCATCGGCCTCTTCCACGCCTTCATCCCGGACGCCTCCGTACGCCTCATCGGCTGCGAGCCCGCGGGCCACGGCGTCGAGACCGGCGAGCACGCGGCGACGCTGACCGCCGGTGAGCCGGGCATCCTGCACGGCTCACGGTCGTACGTCCTCCAGGACGAGGAAGGGCAGATCACCGAGCCGTACTCGATCTCGGCCGGTCTGGACTACCCGGGCATCGGCCCCGAGCACGCGTACCTCAAGGACAGCGGCCGCGGCGAGTACCGCGCGGTCACCGACGACGCGGCGATGCAGGCGCTGCGGCTGCTGTCGCGCACCGAGGGCATCATCCCGGCGATCGAGAGCGCCCACGCGCTCGCCGGTGCCCTGGAGGTCGGCAGGGAGCTGGGTGAGGACGGGCTGATCGTGGTCAACCTGTCCGGGCGCGGCGACAAGGACATGGACACCGCGGCCCGCTACTTCGGTCTCTACGACGAGGGGACCGACGCCGAGGTCGCCGCCAACGCCGCCGACACCGCCGAGATCGAGGGGGACGCCAAGTGAGCGGGAACATCCAGCTGTTGAGTGACACCCTCGCCGCCGCCAAGGCGGAGGGGCGGTCCGCGCTCATCGCCTATCTGCCGGCCGGGTTTCCGACCGTCGACGGCGGTATCGCCGCGATCAAGGCGGTCTTCGAGGGCGGCGCCGACGTCGTCGAGGTCGGTCTGCCGCACAGCGACCCGGTCCTCGACGGCCCGGTCATCCAGACGGCCGACGACATCGCCCTGCGCGGCGGCCTCAAGATCGCGGACGTGATGCGCACGGTGCGGGAGGCGTTCGAGGCCACCGGCAAGCCCGTCCTCGTCATGACGTACTGGAACCCCATCGACCGCTACGGCGTCGAGCGCTTCACCGCCGAGCTCGCGGAGGCCGGCGGGGCGGGCTGCATCCTGCCCGACCTGCCCGTGCAGGAGTCGGCGCTGTGGAGGGAGCACGCCGAGAAGCACGGCCTCGGCACGGTCTTCGTGGTCGCGCCCAGCAGCAAGGACGCCCGCCTCGCCGAGATCACCGCGGCGGGCAGAGGCTTCGTCTACGCCGCCTCGCTGATGGGCGTCACAGGAACCCGGGAGTCGGTCGGCGCGCAGGCGCAGGACCTGGTGCAGCGCACCCGGGCCACGGGCTCCGGCCTGCCGGTCTGCGTCGGCCTCGGCGTCTCCAACGCCGAGCAGGCCGCCGAGGTCGCCGGGTTCGCCGACGGGGTGATCGTCGGCTCCGCGTTCGTGAAGCGGATGCTGGACGCCCCCGACGAGGCGGCCGGCCTGGACGCCGTACGGGAACTGGCCGGGGACCTCGCCAAGGGCGTGCGCCGGAGTGTGTGACGGGCGCGTCCGCCCCGGCGGATGAGGGGCGCGTGACGTTCACCCGTTTGTCGTACGGGGCGGGCCGGACGTAACGGGTCATCCGCTCACTCGAAGGGGTGGAAGTGGGATCGGGGAGGCGCGGTGCGCCTCCCCGGTTCGTTCTGCGGGATGTGAGCGAGAAGAACCGTGAGGGAAAGCGCACCGCCCGTGAGCGGCTGGCGGAGGAGCGCGAGAAGCAGAAGGCCGCCGAGAAGCGCCGGCGGGCGTTGATCGTGGGTGCCTCGGTGGTGTGCGTCCTGGGACTGGCCGCCGTGATCGGCGTCGTCGCGGCGAACGCGGGCAAGGACGACGGCGGCGACGCCGCGGGCCCGGTCGTGGCGCCTTCCGGGGCCAACGGCGAGAACAGCCTCGCGATCCCCGTCGGGGACGCCGGTGCCAGGTCCACCCTCACGGTCTGGGAGGACTTCCGCTGCCCGGCCTGCAAGTCCTTCGAGGACGCGTACCGCTCGACGATCCACGAACTGACCGAGGCCGGTCAGCTGAAGGTGGAGTACCGCCTCGTCACCCTGATCGACGGGAACATGGGCGGCAGCGGCTCCCGCAAGGCCGCCAACGCCGCCGCGTGCGCGCAGAACGCGGGCAAGTTCCCCGCGTACCACGACGTGCTGTACCAGAACCAGCCTCCCGAGACCGACGACGCCTTCTCGCGGAACAGCACGCTGACCGATCTGGCGCAGAAGGTCGACGGCCTCGACACGCCCGCGTTCCGCACCTGCGTCGAGAACGGCACCCACGACGCCTGGGTGGGGAAGTCGAACGAGGCGTTCCAGAAGGGCGGCTTCGGCGGCACCCCGAGTGTCTTCCTCAACGGCACCAACATCTACGCCGACCGGTCGATGACCCCGGCCAAGCTGAAGCAGATGGTGGAGAAGAACGCCCAGGGGTGACACCGCGGCGGCGCCCGGCCCCCAGGAAACCCTGTGGCGTCCGGGAGTTCGCGGTACGGCGTTATGGACCCGTTGCCGGGCCGCCTGCCGTCGGCCGGGCCCGGCAGGGTAGCGTCGACCCTGCCATGGAACTTGCCTACATTCCCAGCCCGTCGCGCGGGGTGCTGTACCTCGGTCCCGTCCCGCTGCGCGGCTACGCCTTCTGCATCATCATCGGTGTCTTCGTAGCCGTCTGGCTCGGCAACAAACGCTGGATCGCCCGGGGCGGGCGCGCCGGTACCGTCGCCGACATCGCGGTCTGGGCCGTTCCCTTCGGTCTGATCGGCGGCCGGCTCTACCACGTGATCACGGACTACGAGCTGTACTTCAGCGAGGGCCGTGACTGGGTGGACGCCTTCAAGGTGTGGGAGGGCGGCCTCGGCATCTGGGGCGCGATCGCCCTCGGTGCCGTGGGCGCGTGGATCGGCTGTCGCCGCCGTGGCATCCCGCTGCCCGCGTACGCCGACGCCGTCGCGCCCGGCATCGCCCTCGCACAGGCCATCGGGCGCTGGGGCAACTGGTTCAACCAGGAGCTGTACGGCAAGCCGACGGACCTGCCGTGGGCCCTGGAGATCACGTCCTCCACGGACGGGCGGATGCCGGGCACCTACCACCCGACGTTCCTGTACGAGTCGCTGTGGTGCATCGGTGTCGCGGTGCTGGTCATCTGGGCCGACCGGCGGTTCAGGCTCGGACACGGGCGGGCGTTCGCGCTGTACGTCGCGTCGTACTGCGCGGGGCGGTTCTGGATCGAGTACATGCGGGTCGACGACGCGCACCACATCCTGGGGCTGCGGCTCAACAACTGGACCGCGCTGTTCGTGTTCGTCCTCGCCGTGATCTACATCGTGCTGTCGGCCCGGAAGCGGCCGGGACGCGAGGAGATCGTCGAGCCGGGCGCCGGTGACGGCGACGACGATTCCGTGGCCCTGAAGAAGGACGCGGACGCGGAGTCGGATGAGACCGCCGAGGCCGCCGACAAGGCGTCCGAGTCCGGGAAGCCCGCGAAGACCACGGAGAAGGCCGCCGACAAGGGAACCGACTCCGGCAAGCCCTCGGACAAGGCTTCCGAGGCGGCCGAGAAGAAGGCCGACGCGAAGACCGACAAGGGCGCGAAGGCCGAGAAGGACGCGAAGGCCGAGAAGGACGCGAAGGTCTCGGACGCCGCGCCGCAGGCCGCCGAGAAGAGCTGAGGCCCCGCTCGCCCCGCCGCGGTCCGCCGCCTCGCGACGGACGTCGTCCCCGCCCACCCGCCGGATCAGGCGGGTGGGCGTTCGGCTTTCCGGACCCGGCGCCGGTCAGGATCTCGTGGCGCGGTGGGCGAGGGTCAGGGTCCGGCGGGCCTGGGCCAGGATCGCCGGGTCGATGAAGTGGCCCGTGGGCAGGGCCTGGGCGCCGGGGTTCGCCGCGGCGGCCTCGACGATGTGCTCGGCGGATTCGATCTCCGCCGGCGTCGGGGCGTAGGCGCGTTCGATGACCGGGAGCTGGCGGGGGTGGATCGCGGCACGGCCGAGGAACCCCAGCGCGCGGCCCTGCGCGCATGAGCGGGCCAGACCGTCGAGGTCCTTGGTGTCCGGGTGGATGGACTGCGCGGGCGAGGGCAGACCCGCGGCGCGGGCGGCGACGACCACCCGGGAGCGGGGCCAGTCGAGCGCCCGGTCGTCGCGGGCGGCCAGATCGGCGCGGAGGTCAGCCTCACCGAGCGCGATGCCCCGGACCGAGGGGTGGGCGGCGGCGATCTCGTACGCCCGTTCCACGGCCAGCGCCGACTCCAGGAGGAGGTGGAGGGGGAGGGCCCCTCCGTCCGCGGGGGCTGCGCGCTCCGCGACGCGGACCACGTCGGCGGCCGCGGAGATCTTCGGCAGACGGAGGGCGCCCAGGCCGGGGAGCCGGGTCAGCGCCTTGAGGTCGTCCTCGCCCCATCCCGTGTCCAAGGGGTTCACCCGGACGTGGACGGGGACCGGCGGCGGCTCGGCGAGCAGCTCGGCGGTGGCGGAGCGCGCGTACTCCTTGCGGTCGGGGGCGACCGCGTCCTCCAGGTCGACGATCACGACGTCCGCGCCGGCGGCCAGCGCCTTGGTCACCACGTCCGGGCGGTCGCCGGGGACGTAGAGCCAGGTCAGCGGGACGGGGGTGGCCGGGCGGGCGGTCACAGGGCGCCCTCCTCGCGGAGCGTCGCGATGTCCGTGCCGGTCAGGCCCAGCTCGGTGAGGATCGCGTCCGTGTCCGCGCCGTGCGGGCGGCCCGCCCAGCGGATGCCGCCCGGGGTCGCGGAGAGTCGGAAGAGGACGTTCTGCATGCGCAGGGGGCCCAGCTCGGGGTCGTCGACGGTCGTGATGGTGTCCAGGGCCCGGTACTGGGGGTCGGTCATCACCTCCCGTACGTCCTGGATGGGGGCGACCGCCGCCTCCGCCTTCTCGAAGCCCTCGATGACCTCCTCCCGGGTGTGGCGGGCGATCCACGCGCCGACCGCCTCGTCCAGGAGGTCCGCGTGGCGGGCCCGCTCCGCGCCCGAGGCGAACCACGGCTCGTCGATCAGCTCCGGACGCCCGACCAGCCGCATCACCCGCTCCGCGACGGACTGGGCGGACGTGGACACGGCCACCCAGGAGCCGTCCGCCGTGCGGTAGGTGTTGCGGGGCGCGTTGTTGGCGGAGCGGTTGCCCGTGCGGGGCTGGACGTGGCCCAGTTGGTCGTACCAGAGGGGTTGGGGGCCGAGGACGGTGAGGATCGGCTCGATGATCGCCATGTCCACCGTCTGCCCCTCGCCCGTACGGTCACGCGCGGCGAGCGCGGTCAGCACCGCGTACGCCGTCGCCAGGCCCGCGATCGAGTCGGCCAGGCCGAACGGCGGGAGCACCGGCGGGGCGTCCGGTTCCCCGGTGATGGCGGCGAAGCCGCTCATCGCCTCGGCGAGCGTGCCGAAGCCGGGGCGGTGCGCGTACGGCCCGAACTGGCCGAAGCCGGTGACCCGGGTGAGGACCAGGCGCGGGTTGGCGGCGGACAGCTCCGGCCAGCCCAGGCCCCACTTCTCCAGGGTGCCGGGGCGGAAGTTCTCGATGATCACGTCGGAGGTGGCGGCGAGCCGGAGGAGGGTGTCCCGGCCGCCCGGCGTCGAGAGGTTCAGTGTGAGGGTGCGCTTGTTGCGGCCGAGGAGCTTCCACCACAGGCCCACGCCGTCCTTCGACGGGCCGTGCCCCCGGGAGGGGTCCGGCTTCGTCGGGTGCTCGACCTTGATGACCTCCGCGCCGAAGTCGCCGAGCATCGTGGCGGCCAGCGGGCCGGCGAAGAGAGTGGCGAGGTCGAGGACGCGCAGATGGCGGAGCGGGGGGTCGTACGCCTGGGTCATGAGGGGCGGATCTCCCGGAGGGTGAGGTGGGCCAGGGCGTCGAAGCCGATGCCGTTGAAGTCGGCGACCGAGGTGGCCAGGCGGTTCTTGAGCGGGGCCGTCCACCGCTCGGGGAGCGCGCGCGGGGAACCGGTCAGGAGGCCCGCGATGCTGCCCGCCGTCGCCCCGTTGCTGTCGGTGTCCCAGCCGCCCGACACCGCACGGCACACGGAGGCGGTGAAGTCGCCGTCCGCGTGGGTGAGGGCGGCGGTCAGCAGCGCCGTGTTGGGGACGGCGTGGACCCAGTGGTGGTCGGCGTAGGTGGCGTGGAGTTCGTCGACGATCCTGTCGAAGTCCCGCTCTCCGGCGGCCAGTCGGAGGGCGTGGCGGATCGCCTTCGCCAGGCGGGCGTGCTCGGGGACGACGGTGAGGCCGGTCCGCAGGCAGTGGTGGATGTCGTGGGCGCCGGTGGCGGCCTCGGCGATGACGGCCGCCACGAACATCGCCGCGTACACCCCGTTGGCGGTGTGGGTGAGGGTGGCGTCGCGGTGGGCCTGTTCGGCGGCGGCCGCCGGGTCGCCGGGGTTGGTCCAGCCATGGACGTCGGCGCGGATCAGGGCCCCGATCCACTCCCGGAACGGATTGCGGTGGCGAGCGGTCCGGGGCGGCTCGATCCCGCTCAGCAGGTTGCGGTAGGCGACGCGTTCGGCGGTGAAGGTGCGGCCCGCGGGGAGTTCGTCGAGCCAGAGGGCCGCCACGTCGGCGGTGGTGAAGCCGGGCCCGTGCCGCTGGAGCAGGAGCAGGTTGAGGAGCGGGTAGTTGAGGTCGTCGTCCTCGGGCATGCCGTCGATGTTCTCGGCGAGGGAGGTCGGCGCCGAGCGGCGGTTCCAGGGGTGGGCCCGCAGCAGGTCGGCGGGGACGCCCCGGGCGGTGAAGTACGTGTTCAGGGGCCAGTTCCCGGCGGCCTGGGCGAGCCGGCGGATGGCGGTGAGGGGCAGCTTCTCGACGGGTTTGCCGAGCAGACAGCCCACGGCCCGGCCCAGCCAGGCGGCCTCCAGGGCCGCCGGGTCCCCGTTCGCCGGACCGGCGGAAGTACCGCGCCGGGTGGGCCAGTCGGGGCACAGGGCCCTGATCTCGTCGAGGTCCGTCGGCTCTTGGTCCGCCGTTTGGCTGGGCAGGTCCGCCAGCTCGTCCAGCAGGTCCTCGGCCAGCAACCGCAGGTAGCGGGAGGCCGGCTGAGGGGAGGCGCCGGCGCGGAGGGGGGCCTGGGGGCCGCCCGCGTTCTTCCAGCGGGTGGCGATGGCGGAGGGCGCGCGGCCGTCCTGGGCCGCCTGGTGCAGTTCGTGGCCGAGGAGGTCCTCGGGCTGGACCCAGGTGAGGCGGAGGGCGGTCACCGGGTGCCCGCCAGGGTGGCGAAGGCAGCCTCGTGGGCGCGGCGGCGGCGTACGTCCCGGGCGTGGATCTCCAGCGCCACCTGCGTCAACGCCGTGGCGGGCGCGTGCAGGTCCAGACGGCTCGCCTCCGCGACCGTCTTCGCCCAGTCCGCCGGTACGTCCGAGCCCAGCGCTCCGGCCAGGGCACCCGCCATCGTGGCGATGGAGTCGCAGTCGCGGCCGTAGTTCACCGAACCCAGCACCGCGTGGCGGTAGTCGCCGCGGGCCACCAGCAACATGCCGAGCGCGATGGGGAGTTCCTCGATGGAGTGGAGGCGGGAGGGGCGGCGGGCGCCGAGGGAGGGGGCGCGGTAGTCGGGGCCGACCGTGTCGAAGGGGGCCACCGCCTCGCGCAGCGGCCTGAGCGCCGACTCGAAGTCCGCGTGCCGGGACGCCACGTCGCACACCGCCTCGATCGCGGCACGCGTGCCGTCCTTCGCCAGCCGTACGCAGGTGTCGACCACGGACCGGGCGGTGGCGCCCGGTGCGCACGCCGCCGCCACGGCCGCCGCGAACACGCCCGCCGCCTCCCGGCCGTACGACGACTGGTGGGCGCCCGCGACGTCGAGGGCCTCGGCGTACGCGCCCCTCGGGTCGGCCGCGTTGACCAGGCCGACCGGCGCCATGTACATCGCGGCACCGCAGTTGACGATGTTCCCCGTGCCGGCCTCGCGGGGGTCGACATGGCCGTAGTGCAGCCGGGCCACCAGCCACTTCTCGGCGAGGAATACCCGTTGCAGGGGGAGGGCCTCCGCCTCCAGCTCCGGGATCCAGCGCGGGGTGGTCATCATGTCGGGGACCAGGTGCTCGGTGATCGCGTACGCGTCGAGGTGGTCGCGGACCCGCTCGTAGACCCGCACCAGCGCGTGGGTCATCAAGGTGTCGTCGGTGACGTGGCCGTCGCCCTTGTGGTACGGGGCGATCGGGCGGGCGGTGCGCCAGTCGTCACCGTTCCAGGGGCCGACGATGCCGTGGACGCGGCCGCCGTGGCGTTCGAGGATCTGCTCCGGGGTGTAACCCTCGACCGGGCCGCCGAGGGCGTCGCCGACGGCGGCGCCGACCAGGGCGCCGGTGATGCGTTCTTCGAGGCCCGCGTCGGTGTGCGGCACGGTGTGGCGATGGGGGTCCAATGAGGGCGTCATGCCCGAATCATCCTCCGGGGGCGGCGAGTTCCGTGGCTGCGAGAAGTTCGGCGAGGTGTACGAGATCCGTACCGGTGAGGCGGGGGAGGGCGCAGCCGGAGAGGGTGCGGCAGGCGTCCCGCCAGGCGTCGGGGATGGCGGCGGCGCCGCCGAGCGCGCCGGTCAGGGCGCCGGCGAGGGCGGGGGCGGAGTCGGCGACACGGGACAGGCAGGCGGCGGCGGGGACGGCCTCGGCGATCCGGCCGCGGGCGGCGGTGGCCAGGGCGAGGGCGACGGGGACCGTCTCGGCGGCGGCGATGCCGTAGCTGTAGACGTGGTCGACGATCTGGTGCTCCAGGAGGGGGACCAGAGCGAAGGTTCCTTCTTCCTTGTGGCGGTGGGCGAGGTCGAGGGCGTGGCGGGCGTTGCGGCCGATCTCCGTCTCGGCGGGGAGTTCGGCGAGGGCCGCCGCCGCGCAGGTGTCGACGTCCGCGCCGGCGAGGGCGAGCGCGAGGGCGGCGGCCATCGCGCGGGCGCCGTGCACGCCGTCGCCGTCCTGGGTGTAGCGGGCGTCGAACTCGGCGAGGTCGGCGGCGCGCCGGGGGTCGCCGGGGTGGGCCACCGCGAGCACGCAGGCGCGGACGCAGGCCGCGTCGTCGAAGTAGTGCGGGTTGTCGTGGCCGGTGGCGGGTGGGCGCAGTCCGGTGGCGAGGTTGCCGAGGCCGGCGCGTACGGAGATGCGGGCGCGCAGGGGGAGGACGGCGGACTCGACCTCGGGGGCGCGTTCCGCCGCCGCGGCGATCTCGCTGGCGACGGTGTTCCAGGAGAGGTCGATGGAGGCGCGGGTACGGCGCTCCAGGCTCAGGTCGCCGAGGGCGGCGGCGTCCCCGGCGCGCAGCAGGGCCTCGGCTGCGAACGCCGCCCATTCCGCGTCGTCGGAGGGGCCCAGCCGGAGGGGCTCGGGAGGCTGGTTGAGGGCGATGGGGACGGGGAGGGTGGTCGTCGCGTTCTGCTCCGCGAAGGTGTCCAGCTCCCGGGTGAGACGGCGGGTCCACTCGGGCATCCGCGCGGCCCGGTGCCGGGCGGCGGGCCAACCGGCGGCGTCACCGGCGGCCAGACCGAGGAGGAGGCCCTCGATTCGGGCGGGGAGCCGGGGGGAGGGGTGGCGCCCGGGCGTCCGGCCCGTCGCGGGTTCGTCGTCGGGTGCGGGTGGCCCCTGGGGTGGTGGTTCCTGCCCGCTGAGGTCGGTGTCGGCGGGCGTCGGGGGGTCTGCGGGGGAGGACTCCGAGGGCTCCGTCGGCGTCGGCGTGGGTGGGGGCTCCGTCGGCGTCGGTGTCGGCGTGGGTGGGGGCAGCGTGAGGGGGGTGCCTGTGGGGCCCTCGTCCCAGGGGCTGGGGGGATTCATGGGTGGGGGGCCTCCTCGGGGGCCAGGGCGTAGGACGGTGCGGTGGGCCGGGTCGGGGGGAGGGGGCCGGTGATCCACTTGGCACAGTCGTCCGGGGTGAGCAGCTCGGCCACGTCCAGGACGTGGTGGCCGGCCATGGAGGGGAGGCAACTGCCTCGTGCGGGACCGATGGGCGTCGTCCACTCCGCCGGGATGGACGAGGCACCGTGGGTGGCGCCGGCCAGGGCGCCCGCCACGGCCGCGGTCGTGTCGGCGTCGCGCCCCATGTTGACCGCGGTCAGGACGGACTCGGTGAAGTCGCCGTCGGCCGCCGCGTACGCCCCGAACGCCAGGGCGACCGCCTCGGGCGCCAGGTCCGTCCACGGGTAGCCGCCGATGACCACGGCGGACCGGACCGCGCGCTCGCCCCGGTGGGCGACCGCCACCGCGCGGCGCAGCGAGCGCGCCGTCCAGGAGTCGTCCGGGACGACGGCCAGGGCGGAGGCCACCACCGAGATGGCCGGCGCGCCCGCCATCGCCGCCGCCACCCCCGCCGCGACCGCCTGACCTCCGTAGATGCCCTCGCCGTCGTGGCTGACCGACCCGTCGATGGCGACCAGACGCGCGGCCTCCGCGGGGCGGCCCGCCGCGAACACCCCGAAAGGCGCCGCCCGCATCGCCAGACCGTCGCTCCAGGCGTGCCGGTGCTGCGCCGAGATCGGGGCGGCGAGACCCCGGCGGAGGTTCTCCAGCGTGCCGCGCTCGCTGAAGCCGGCGCCCCGGAACGGGCCCTCGTCCAGATCCGCGATCCACTGGTGCCAGGCCGTCTCCACATGTGTGACGGTGAGCGCCGAGCCGTGCCGGGCCAGCAGCAGCCCCGAGAAGATGGCGTACTCGGTGTCGTCCGTGCCCGCGGGGTTCTCGGCGACGTACCCCGTGATGCGGCCCCAGCGGGCGCGGATCTCGGAGGGCTTCATGTTCTCCGCGGGCGCCCCCAGCGCGTCCCCGACGGCGAGCCCGAGCATGGCGCCGCGCGCCCGCTCGCGGAGACCGGTGGCGTCCCCCGGCAGCGGGGCCGGGGGGACGCAGGCGATCGAAGGCATAGGACGCCTCTCTGGCCCGCTCTTCGAGGGCCGGTCCAGCGGATCGTGTCCGAGGGAGTCGGGCGACCGCTGTGGGTGGTCGCGTCGCCGGGCGGTACGGCCGCCCGGGTGTGCCGGCGGCTCCGGTGTGCCCGGCCGGCGTGCCCGGCCGGTTGTCCGGGCCGGTGTGTCCGGGCCGGTGTGTCGGCGGCCCCGGTGTGTCCGGTGCGCTGCCCGCGCCGACCTGGTGGTGCCGGTGGCTCCTCGGTGCCCTCTTGCGTGCCGCGACCGGTGGGTCGCGCAGCGGTATGGGCAGTTGATCCGTTCTGAAGATTTCTCTGTGAAGATCTCTGCCACATCGCGTGCCCGACCGGGCCCCGGAACGCTCCGGTATCACCCGGTCGACATCTGTGCGGGGTCTTGTACGAATGAGCGGCTCTCATTCTTCGAACACCCCCGAACTCCCCCTCGAACGCAGGTAAGTACGGCCTTCCTTGCTGGCAGAAGCGATTTTCCGAGCGTACGTTCGACGTATGGCGATCATTGACACCGAAGCAGCGCTGCACGTGGCGCACCGCGACAACCACACCCACCGCGACGTGAACGGCGGCTGGCTGCGCCCCGCCGTGTTCGGCGCGATGGACGGGCTCGTGTCCAATCTGGCGCTGATGACCGGTGTCGCCGGCGGCACGGCCGGCCGGGAGGCGGTCGTCGTCGCCGGGCTCGCGGGACTCGCCGCCGGCGCCTTCTCGATGGCGGCCGGCGAGTACACCTCCGTGGCCTCGCAGCGCGAACTCGTCGAGGCGGAACTCGACGTCGAGCGGCGGGAGTTGCGCAAGCACCCCAAGGACGAGGAGCAGGAGCTGGCCGCCCTCTACGAGGCCCGCGGCGTCCAGCCGGAACTCGCCCGCGAGGTCGCGAGACAGCTTTCGCGCGACCCCGAGCAGGCCCTGGAGATCCACGCCCGCGAGGAGCTGGGCATCGACCCCGGCGACCTCCCCTCGCCCGCCGTCGCCGCCGTGTCGAGCTTCGGCTCCTTCGCGCTCGGCGCCCTGCTGCCCGTGCTGCCCTATCTGCTCGGCGCGAGCGCGCTGTGGCCCGCGGTGCTGGTGGCGTTGCTGGGGCTCTTCGCCTGTGGTGCGCTGGTGGCGAAGGTGACGGCCAGAAGCTGGTGGTTCAGCGGGCTGCGTCAGCTGGCCCTCGGGGGTGCCGCGGCTGGTGTGACGTACGCCCTGGGCACACTGTTCGGTGCGGCCGTATGATGAATCGGCTGGCTACGTATGCGAGGGACTGTATAAGTAGTCGTTACCAGGCGGTTTCGAATGCTTAACCGCTGGGCATGAGCCGTAAGCGCCGCCGGCAATGACGCCTGCACCGCACCTTGCCGCAGGGAGCGACGACGCCCCCCGCACATCGAGTCGAAGGACATGGATCTGTCCGGCTGACTCCCCCTTGCTCCCGCCGCCGTGCGTCGCACCCGCTCAGCGCCGCGGCGTCCGCATGTTGGAACGAACTATCCCGGTTCCCGAGAATCGCTCCATCATGTAACCTGCACGAAATTTTGCACTCCACGCAGAGGGCCAACGTCGTCCCTCGGCAACTGCACATGCCAGATGACGACGACGGGAGAGCCGATGCGTACGCCGCGCCAGCCGTCCCAGCACTCCACGAATGGCCAGAAGTGGTCGTTCATGGATGCTCGCCCTGCTGCGCAGGGTATGTACGACCCCCGCAACGAGCGCGACGCCTGTGGCGTCGGCTTCGTGGCCACCCTCACCGGCGAGGCGAGCCATGCGCTGGTCGAGCAGGCGCTCACCGTTCTGCGCAACCTGGAGCACCGTGGTGCCACCGGCTCCGAGCCGGACTCCGGCGACGGCGCCGGCATCCTCTCCCAGGTGCCCCACGGCTTCTTCCGTGAGGTGGCCGGATTCGAGCTGCCCGAGGCCGGCGCGTACGCGGTCGGCATCGCCTTCCTGCCCGAGGCCGGCGCCGACGACGCGGCCGCCCGCATCGAGGCCATCGCCGCCGAGGAGGGCCTGACCGTCCTCGGCTGGCGCGAGGTGCCCGTCGCGCCCGAACTGCTCGGCGCCACGGCCCGCTCGACGATGCCCGTCTTCCGTCAGATCTTCGTCACCGACGGCGCCGCGGTGCCCGCCACGGACATCGACCTCGACCGCAAGACGTTCGTGCTGCGCAAGCGCGCCGAGCGCGAGGTCGACGTCTACTTCCCCTCGCTGTCCGCGCGGACCATCGTCTACAAGGGCATGCTGACCACCGGCCAGCTGGAGCCCTTCTTCCCGGACCTGTCCGACCGCCGCTTCGCCTCCGCGATCGCGCTCGTGCACTCCCGGTTCTCCACCAACACGTTCCCGTCGTGGCCGCTCGCCCACCCGTACCGCTTCGTCGCGCACAACGGCGAGATCAACACGGTCAAGGGCAACCGCAACTGGATGCGCGCCCGCGAGTCCCAGCTGGTCTCCGACCTGTTCGGGCCGCAGGAGAAGCTGGAGCGGATCTTCCCGATCTGTACGCCGGACGCCTCCGACTCGGCGTCCTTCGACGAGGTGCTCGAACTGCTCCACCTCGGCGGCCGTTCGCTCCCGCACTCCGTGCTGATGATGATCCCGGAGGCGTGGGAGAACCACGACTCCATGGAGCCCGCCCGCCGCGCCTTCTACCAGTACCACTCCACGATGATGGAGCCCTGGGACGGCCCGGCCTGCGTCACCTTCACCGACGGCCGCCAGGTCGGCGCGGTCCTCGACCGCAACGGACTGCGCCCCGGCCGCTACTGGGTCACCGACGACGGCCTCGTCGTCCTCGGCTCCGAGGTCGGCGTCCTCGACATCGACCCCGCCAAGGTCGTCCGCAAGGGCCGCCTCCAGCCGGGCCGCATGTTCCTCGTCGACACCGTCGAGCACCGCATCATCGAGGACGACGAGATCAAGGCCGGCCTCGCCGCCGAGCACCCGTACGCGGAGTGGCTGGAGGCCGGCGAGATCGAGCTGTCCGACCTGCCCGAGCGCGAGCACATCGTGCACACCCACGCCTCGGTCACCCGCCGCCAGCAGACCTTCGGGTACACCGAGGAGGAGCTGCGCGTCATCCTCGCGCCGATGGCCAAGGCCGGCGCCGAGCCGATCGGCTCCATGGGCACCGACTCGCCGATCGCCGCGCTGTCCTCCCGCCCCCGGCTGCTGTTCGACTACTTCACCCAGCTGTTCGCGCAGGTCACCAACCCGCCGCTGGACGCGATCCGCGAGGAGCTGGTCACCTCGCTGCGCTCCTCGCTGGGCCCCGAGGGCAACATCCTGGAGCCGAGCGCCGCGTCGTGCCGCAGCGTCACGCTGCCCTTCCCGGTGATCGACAACGACGAGCTGGCCAAGCTCATCCACATCAACGCCGACGGCGACATGCCCGGCATGAAGGCCGCGACCCTCTCCGGCCTGTACCGGGTCTCCGGCGGCGGTGACGCCCTCGCCGCGCGCATCGAGGAGATCTGCGCCGAGGCCGACGCCGCCATCGAGAACGGCGCCCGGCTGATCGTCCTGTCGGACCGCCACTCCGACGCCGAGCACGCGCCGATCCCGTCGCTGCTGCTCACCGCGGCCGTCCACCACCACCTCATCCGCACCAAGCAGCGCACCCAGGTGGGCCTGCTGGTCGAGGCCGGTGACGTCCGCGAGGTCCACCACGTCGCCCTGCTCATCGGCTACGGCGCCGCCGCCGTCAACCCGTACCTGGCGATGGAGTCCGTCGAGGACCTCGTCCGCGCCGGAACGTTCCTCTCCGGTATCGAGCCCGAGCAGGCCATCCGCAACCTGATCTACGCCCTCGGCAAGGGCGTCCTGAAGGTCATGTCGAAGATGGGCATCTCCACCGTGGCCTCCTACCGCGGCGCCCAGGTCTTCGAGGCCGTCGGCCTCGCCGACGAGTTCGTCGACAAGTACTTCAACGGCACGGCCACCAAGATCGGCGGCGTCGGCATCGACGTCATCGCCAAGGAGGTCGCCGCCCGCCACGCCAAGGCGTACCCCGCCTCCGGCATCGCCCCGGCGCACCGCGCCCTGGAGATCGGCGGCGAGTACCAGTGGCGCCGCGAGGGCGAGCCGCACCTGTTCGACCCGGAGACGGTCTTCCGCCTCCAGCACTCCACGCGCACCGCCCGCTACGACATCTTCAAGAAGTACACCGAGCGGGTGAACGAGCAGTCCGAGCGCCTGATGACGCTGCGCGGCCTGTTCGGCTTCAAGTCGGACCGGCAGCCGATCCCCGTCGAGGAGGTCGAGCCGGTCTCCGAGATCGTCAAGCGCTTCTCGACCGGCGCCATGTCGTACGGCTCCATCTCCAAGGAGGCGCACGAGACCCTCGCCATCGCCATGAACCAGCTGGGCGGCAAGTCCAACACCGGTGAGGGCGGCGAGGACCCCGAGCGCCTGTACGACCCGGCGCGCCGGTCGTCCATCAAGCAGGTCGCGTCCGGCCGCTTCGGTGTGACCTCCGAGTACCTGGTCAACGCGGACGACATCCAGATCAAGATGGCCCAGGGCGCCAAGCCCGGTGAGGGCGGCCAGCTGCCCGGCCACAAGGTCTACCCGTGGGTCGCGAAGACGCGTCACTCGACGCCGGGCGTGGGCCTCATCTCCCCGCCGCCGCACCACGACATCTACTCCATCGAGGACCTGGCGCAGCTGATCCACGACCTCAAGAACGCCAACCCGCAGGCCCGCATCCATGTGAAGCTGGTCTCCGAGGTCGGCGTCGGCACGGTCGCGGCCGGTGTGTCCAAGGCCCACGCGGACGTCGTGCTCATCTCGGGCCACGACGGCGGTACCGGTGCCTCACCGCTCACCTCGCTGAAGCACGCCGGCGGTCCCTGGGAGCTCGGCCTCGCCGAGACCCAGCAGACCCTGCTGCTCAACGGCCTGCGCGACCGCATCGTCGTCCAGACCGACGGCCAGCTGAAGACCGGCCGTGACGTCGTCATCGCCGCGCTGCTCGGCGCCGAGGAGTTCGGTTTCGCGACCGCGCCGCTCGTCGTGTCCGGCTGCGTCATGATGCGCGTCTGCCACCTCGACACCTGCCCCGTCGGCATCGCCACGCAGAACCCGACGCTGCGCGACCGGTTCTCCGGCAAGGCCGAGTACGTCGTGAACTTCTTCCGGTTCATCGCCGAGGAGGTCCGCGAACTGCTGGCCGAGCTGGGCTTCCGCTCCATCGAGGAGGCCGTCGGCCACGCCGAGGTCCTCGACGTGGAACGCGCCGTCGACCACTGGAAGGCGCAGGGCCTGGACCTGGAGCCGCTGTTCCACGTGCCCGAGCTGCCCGAGGGCGCGGTCCGCCACCAGCTGATCGAGCAGGACCACGGTCTGGAGAAGGCGCTCGACAACGAGCTGATCAAGCTCGCCGCGGACGCCCTGGCCGCGTCCGACGCGACCGAGGCCCAGCCCGTGCGGGCCCAGGTCAAGGTCCGCAACATCAACCGCACGGTCGGCACCATGCTCGGCCACGAGGTGACGAAGAAGTTCGGTGGCGCGGGCCTGCCCGACGACACCATCGACATCACCTTCACCGGCTCCGCGGGCCAGTCCTTCGGCGCGTTCCTCCCGCGCGGTGTCACGCTGCGCCTGGAGGGCGACGCCAACGACTACGTCGGCAAGGGCCTCTCCGGCGGCCGTGTGATCGTCCGCCCGGACCGGGGCGCCGACCACCTCGCCGAGTACTCGACGATCGCGGGCAACACCATCGCCTACGGCGCGACCGGCGGCGAGCTGTTCCTGCGCGGCCGCACGGGCGAGCGGTTCTGTGTCCGCAACTCCGGCGCGCTGGTCGTCTCCGAGGGCGTGGGCGACCACGGCTGCGAGTACATGACCGGCGGTCACGCGGTCGTCCTCGGCGAGACGGGCCGCAACTTCGCGGCCGGTATGTCCGGCGGCATCGCGTACGTCATCGACCTCGACCGCGACAACGTCAACGTCGGCAACGTGAACGCCGTCGAGGCGCTCGACGACACCGACAAGCGGTGGCTGCACGACGTGGTGCGCCGCCACGCCGAGGAGACCGGCTCCACGGTCGCCGAGAAGCTGCTCGCGGAGTGGGACGAGGCCGTGACCCGCTTCAGCAAGATCATCCCCAGCACGTACAAGGCAGTGCTCGCCGCCAAGGACGCCGCCGAGCGAGCCGGTCTCTCCGAGACCGAGATCACCGAGAAGATGATGGAGGCGGCGACCAATGGCTGATCCCAAGGGCTTTCTCAACCACGGCCGCGAGGTCGCCAAGTCCCGCCCCGTCGACGTCCGGCTGAAGGACTGGAACGAGGTCTACGTCCCGGGTTCGCTGCTCCCGATCATCTCGAAGCAGGCGTCCCGCTGCATGGACTGCGGCATCCCGTTCTGCCACAACGGCTGTCCGCTCGGGAACCTCATCCCCGAGTGGAACGACTACGCCTACCGCGAGGACTGGGCGGCCGCGAGCGAGCGCCTGCACGCGACCAACAACTTCCCGGAGTTCACCGGCCGTCTGTGCCCGGCCCCGTGCGAGTCGGCGTGTGTGCTCGGCATCAACCAGCCGGCCGTCACCATCAAGAACGTCGAGGTCTCGATCATCGACAAGGCGTGGGACAGCGGCGATGTCGCGCCGCAGATCCCGGAGCGCCTGTCGGGCAAGACGGTCGCGGTCATCGGCTCCGGCCCGGCGGGCCTCGCGGCGGCGCAGCAGCTGACGCGGGCCGGTCACACGGTCGCGGTGTACGAGCGCGCCGACCGCGTCGGTGGTCTGCTCCGCTACGGCATCCCCGAGTTCAAGATGGAGAAGCGGCACATCAACCGCCGCATCGAGCAGATGCGCGCGGAGGGCACCCGCTTCCGCACGGGCATCGAGATCGGTCGCGACCTCAAGGCGACCGACCTGAAGAAGCGGTACGACGCCGTCGTGATCGCCGCCGGTGCCACGACCGCGCGGGACCTGCCGGTGCCCGGCCGTGAACTCAAGGGCATCTACCAGGCCATGGAGTACCTGCCGCTGGCCAACAAGGTGCAGGAGGGCGACTACGTGGTGTCGCCCATCTCGGCCGAGGGCAAGCACGTCGTCGTCATCGGCGGCGGCGACACCGGCGCGGACTGCGTGGGCACGGCCCACCGCCAGGGCGCGGCGTCGGTGACGCAGCTGGAGATCATGCCGAAGCCGGGTGAGGACCGTGCCCCGCACCAGCCGTGGCCGACCTTCCCGATGCTGTACAAGGTCACCTCGGCGCACGAGGAGGGCGGCGAGCGGGTCTACTCCGTCTCCACCACCCACTTCGAGGGCGACGAGGACGGCAACGTCCAGTGGCTGCACCTCGTCGAGGTCGAGTTCGTCGACGGCAAGCTGACGCAGAAGCCGGGTACGGAGCGCAGGATCCCCGCCCAGCTGGTCACCCTCGCGATGGGCTTCACCGGCACCGACCGGGAGAACGGCCTGGTCGAGCAGTTCGGCCTGGAGCTCGACGAGCGCGGCAACATCGCCCGCGACGCCGACTTCCAGACGAACGTGCCGGGTGTCTTCGTCGCCGGCGACGCGGGCCGCGGCCAGTCGCTCATCGTGTGGGCGATCGCGGAGGGCCGCTCGGCCGCCCGCGGCTGCGACCGCTTCCTGACGGGGGCGAGCGAACTGCCGGCCCCGATCAAGCCCACGGACCGCGCGCTGGTGGTCTGACGACCGCCCCGACCGGGTGACCTCGGGTCACCCCGGACACGTCCCGTACAACGGCGTACGGAACACAGACGGCGCCTGCCCCCCGTCCCCGACCGGACGACTGGGCAGGCGCTGTCGCATGCGCGGACGCGGGGGCCTTTGGAGCGCTTACTTGGTGGGGGAGAACCAGGTGATGATCACGGCGGCGGCGACGGCGAGGATGCCGAGGAGTGCGAGCCACCTCGCCCATTCGATCAGTGTCCAGATGATTCCTGGGCGATTGTTCTCGTAGTCGAGCAGCCGCGTCGGCTCCCCGTAGAAGTCCGCGCCGGGACGCCCGTGAGCGGCGAGCACGGTGAGCCAGGAGGCCACGATCAGGGCGGCGAAGCCGCCGACGAGAAGCGAGATCACCGCCAGGCGGGGGCACCCCTGCATCTTGCTCAGGTCCTCCTGGCCCTTGAGCACGAAGACCGCGGTCAACAGGCCGGTGAGCGACGCCACGAAGTTCCGGTAACCCTCGGCTTGTTGCAGGGCGGCCGCCAACTGGCGTTCCGGATGCATCATGTGCTCAAGACGGCGTTCGGCGTCGTCCAGTTCGTCGCGGGCGTACGTCATGGCGTAGCACCGTCCGCCCACGAAGCGATGGTTATCCGCGCGCCGCAGCCGACTTCCACGCCCTGGGGACGGCCCGTGTGCAAGGACGTGCACAGGCAAAGGGTGCTGAACGGCTGGGGGCCCGGGCCTTTACGGCGGCTGAGGAGACCGCCGCCCTTGGCCTGGGCGTACTGACCCGCGGAGTAGCGCCTCGTCATGGTGCAACCGCATTCCGGGCACGTGCCGGTGGCCTCGTACACCTCCTTGCCGCCGAGGTCCCGGCGGATCCATTGGAAGGTGACGGGGGTGGTGTGATGCGGCCTGTCGTTGTACGGGTTGAGGGGGCTCACTTGGCTTCCTGACCGGCTTCGGCGTTGTTTTCCTGGCGCGGGAGTCGAAGATCGAAGAGGGCGGCGTACCGGCTGAGGATCTCGCGGATGTCGTTCTCCGTCAGGTCCGTCTCCTCGGCGCAGAGGGCGATATGGTCCTGGGTGACCTCTCCCGAGACGGCCGGGGCACGGCCGGTGAGCTGCTCGGTGAGGACGATGACGTCGGCCCAGTGCGGGATGATCTCGCCTTCCTTTGGGGTCGGTTCGCGGACGGTGACCTCCAGACCGAGGCAGCGGAAGGGGGAGTAGCGGTCGTAGGTCCGGCTCAGGGTCCAGCCGAAGCGGCCGGCCACCAGCACGAGTTCGAGGGGCCCGAGGGTGCCGGGCCCGAGAAGTCCCGCGCCGAAGGCGGCCAGGTCGAAGCGGGTGGGTACGAAATCGGCGAGGACCTCAGCGTCCGGGCCAGTCAGGTCACCAGGTATGGGCGGGCCGCCGATGGCCGCGTAGGTGGCGAGGTGGTGGGCGGACTCGGCGACGGGCGTACCCAGCAGTTCGGCGTGCTCGAGAAGGCCCCGGATGGTCAGGGTGGGGGTGAACTCCGTGGAGAACCCCTCTGTCGCGACTCGCGTGATCGTCGCTGTGTCGCCCGGCGACACACGGAGTGAACGGACTTCCGGCGGCATCGAGGGAAGAACCAGCGGGAGGTGCTTCACCGTGGTCTCCAGCCGGTCGAGGACATCGCCCAGGGTCTCTCCGGGGCTGGCGAGTCTCAAGCAGTGGGCGGGGGACACCGGTTGTACGTCGAGGGCTGATGCCATGAGACTGCCTCCCGGACTGATCGGGGGCACCTTGATCTGCTCCAGCAACATCGCACGGTCCCAGGACGCGTTCGTCGCGAGGAGTCCGCAGGCATCGAGCATGTCCACAGCCCTCTCGAACTCTCTCATGCTCCCTGAGGACCGGGTGCGAAAGGCATAGAAATAGCAGCCGACCAGTTCCCAAGGACCGAACGTCTCTTTCCGGTCCGCCCAGTACTCCAGGTCCTGGACGAGCCAGTCCGGCGGGACCCAATCGGCAGCCTGCGGCGGGACGGCGGGGCCGTGTACCCCCGTCAGGGAAGAGGACTCGTCGAGCAGCCGAGCTACCTCCCCCAGCGGCAACTCCAGTGTCGAAGAGGCGCGCAACAACTGCAGCAGGCTGGGACGACCGCTCCGCCAGGGGCTTTCCCCCACCCCCATGGTGTGGACCCGCAGAAGGAGGCGCTCGGCGGCGGTCAGGGTGCTCGTCTGGGGGCCGCATGACGTCTCGGGTACCTCCACAACGGAGAAGCCGAGGGCGGTTAGGCGGCGAAGACGGGACAGCAACTTCACGGCGTCCAGTTGCGCGCCGTTCGCCGCGGTGCGCTGCTTGAGATGGGAGAGCGACACTTCCCCTGGACGCCACGACCTGACCGAGGACCATCCGGGCCCGATCTCGGCGGCCAGTACCTGCGCCTCATGGGTCGTGAAGCGCTCTCCGGCCAGCGCTTCGTCCAGTTCCGGCACCGGGGGGAGGGTGGGGTCCAGTTCGCGCAACTGCCGCAGAACGGAGGCGCACTCACCCAGGGGCAGCTTGTGCACACTGGATATCAAAACCATCGGAGCGTGCGCCGCAGGGCTGCGCGTCGAGCCCTCCGGCATCGAGGCGTAGGCGGCGTAGAGCCGGGCAGCGGCCTGCGCAGGCCGCACGGCTAGTTGTGACCGGATGTCCTCGACAGCGGGGACCACGACACCAGTGATGGCGTAACGGCGCAGTGCCTTCACCGCGGCTCTGAGTGGAATTCCCGCCAGCGTCGCGGCTCTGAGTGCCTGCTTCCAAGTCCGGTCGTCCGTCAGAGTCTCCGGGAAGAGGAGCGCGTCCAGGCCGACCGCTGCGGGATATCCCTCAGGGGCGAACTGCTGCTCCGCGACGGACGGACGTTCGAGAAGCGATGCCCGCCACCAGCGGAACACACGCGACTCATGGGAACGACCAGCGCCCAGCTGCATCACCCCCACTCGGCTCGTGAGGAAACTCCTGTCCATCGGGAGACAGCCAGCGGACTTCAGGGGCAGTCGCTCACGCAGGAGACGAGTGTCACGGCTATGCGGTTCCAGAACGGCCGTCACGTCCTTTGACAGGGCGTTGAGTACGGTGACGGCGAGCGTCGGCTCGCGGTCGGCCAGCGTCCATAGCCATCGCAACGACACCTCGCCCCATTGCGCCACTGCCCGGGGAGCTGTCTCGCGCACTTCGGCCAACACCCGTTCGGCATCGTGCGACAGGAGGTTGTTGCGGTCCACACTCGGCACCGGACGATGCCGCTCCCGCAGGTTGGCGATGTACCCGTAGACGGTGGGCGCGTCCCGCACCACAACGCCGTCGAGCAGCAGTTGGCCCTCCCCCTGCACCAGCCACACATCCGTACCCGGCGTGTGCGCCGCCGGGAGGCTCCACTGCCGCGCTGCCTCCAGCTTCCCCGGGCCCCAACTCCCGCTGCGCACCTCACGCTCCGGGTCCTCCCGCGCGTACTCCACCGCCCGTACCGTGTAGTCGCTCACCCACAGGACCGACTGCAGTGTCTCCACCAGCGAGGGCGGACGCTCGTCCTTCCCCAGCGCCAGGTACAGACGGACGCGGGTGCCGCCCTTGGTCGGGGCGCCTTTGCCAGCGGTGATCCGCAGTAGCCCGGAGCCGGACTGGATCTCGGCGCGCGAGGCACGGTCGAGGGACTCGCGTTGCCCGTAGCGGTTGACCGGGGCGGTGGTGACGACGACCTCCTCGGCGAGCATGAAGTAGCTGAAGACTCCGATGCCGAACCGGGAGTTGAGGGCCAGGGGGGTGAGTTCGGCCCGGCGCCACTCGCGGCGCTCCTGCATGAACTCGGGGTCCTGTTCGTACCGCTTGCCGGCGCGGGCGAACATCGAGGTCAGTTTGGCACGGCTCATGCCCGTACCGTTGTCCTCACACTCGATGTAGAGCCGCCCCTCTTCGTCCCAGCCTTGGGTGAAGGTGATCTGCCCGGTCCAGCCCTCCTCGGTCTCGCCCTGTTTCCGGCCGTACTGGTCCCGCATGTCTCGCAGCCGACAGGCGTCCAGCGCGTTCTGATACAGCTCCCGCACGGCGAGCATCTTGTCGCCGTAGAGCTGGGCGCCCATGAGCAGAGGGCGGATCTCGTCCTCGGCGAGGCGGAATCGTTCCAGGGGCGCGGTGTACTGTCCCGGTTCAGGGACCAGCCGACGGCACGTGACGCGTTCGGGCAGACCGCGCAGGAGAGACGGCAGGCTGGAGCGGTTTTCCAGCCAGCGTCCCCGGATCGCCGAAATGGAGGCGTCGGCCCGGGCCGCGAGTTCCTCGACGGCGGCGTGGAGCGCGGGGTGCGGGCAGGGGAAGCGCACGTCCAGGCCGTAAGCGCCCGCTGTGAGGTCACCCACAGCGGCGAGGTCGAACTCCTCGGACAACGCGCGCACCACGGTCGCCGGGACCAGCGGTTCGTGGGCGCCGAGGTGGTCGACGAGCGCACTGGACATCCGGCGTGGGTCGGCGGAGAGCAGCCCCGCGGTCCACAGCAGCTGGGCGAGCTGCGGGGCGCGCCACTTACCGCCGGGTACGGGATCGAATGTGTCCCAGTCGTCGTCGTCGGAGTCGTTGATGCGGGGCCGTTCCCCCGGTTCCACTGTCAGATGACCCAGTACTTGCCGGATCTGGCCGTTGATGCGGTGCAGCGATCGTTCGGACGGTCCGCCGGGCGGCAGGTTCTCGGCGGAGTCGGCGATGACTCGGGACAGCTGGCACAGCAGCAGGTCCACGCCAGGGTAGTCGCCGGTGCGCTCCCACAGGGGATCCCAGTCCGCGATGAAGCGGTGGCGCAGCCAGTGCTCGGCGGCCCTCGCCTCGGCGGCCAGACCCCGCCCGCGCAGCGTTTCGAGGGTGCTCTGGACCTGTTTGTGGGCCCGGCGTACGTCATCGACGGCGGCGAGGACCAGCGTGGCGTGCGGGTCCGGCTCGGCGTCGGCCGGGTGCTCGCGGTCGAGTACGTGCCGCAGGCTCTCCAGCGCCACGGCGGTGATGTCCTCGTGCACGAGGGGAGCGGCGAGCAGGACGGCGGTCTCGGCCGGGGACAGGAACACCTTTGGTTCGCTGTGCTGGGCGCGCTTGATCAGTCCCACGAGCCGGCGCTCGAAGCGAGCCGGGTAGGTCGACTCGGGGCCCCACCAGGGGTCGTCCCAGTGGGCTCCCGCGCTCCTCACGTTGCGTCCGACCTGCTCAGCCAGCTCCGCCAGGCCGGTCTTCACCCGGTTGTGGACCGACTCGCTGCCCGAGGTGTGCTCCCACAACGCGGACTTCGTGACCAACTCCGCCCAGGGAAGTGGCTCCTTGTATCCCTTGCACAGTTCGAGCGTGTCCACGGGCTGCCCGAACGGGGCGAGGTGTTTGACCGTCGGAGGGTCGACCGGCTCGTCACCGGCCAGGCGGCGCATCTCCTGCTCGGTGTACCGCATGATCTCGCCGAACGTGGTCGGCGGGGTGTCGGGAGCCAGTGCCCCGGCCAGTGCCCGGCCGAACCAGCTGCCGTGCTCCGGATCGGCGTACGAGCGCTGGCCCTCACCGCAGCTGTAGAGCCACACCACGTCCTGGGCGGGCACCCATACCCCGGTTGTGTCGTCGCGTTGCGTCGGGTCCGCCTCCCGGCAGGCGTCCAGGCAGATGACCGTGGTCACGCCCTTCTGCAACGCGTTCAATTGGAGCCCGGCCGGATCGGCTCCCAGCAGGGAACTGCGCATGAGGGTCGGAGTGCCGTCGGAACGCGGCTCGTCCGGCTGCGCGTCGGCCGCCAGCAGGAAGTCGTGGTCGCCGAGTGTCACACCGTGAGAGGAGATGTAGACGAAGGCGGTGTCGCCCGGTTCGCAGGAGGAGAAAAAGTGGCGCAGCGCACGCTGGAGACCGCTCCTGCCCAGCTTGAAATCAGGGACAAGCCCTGAGTGATGCCTGGTGACGCCGTAGCCAGACTTCTCCAGCGCCTCCGCCACGAGTGAGACGTCCTTCTCGGCACACGTCAGCGGCGGGAACCGTGCGTTGAGTTCCGGCTCCTCAGCTAGGGCCGGTGTCGCCGTCACTCCGATCAGCAGTGCCCGCCGTCGCCCTTGGAGCTCACCCTGCGCCATTCCCGCCGACCCCACCCAGAACTCCTCCGCCGACCGCGCCGATCAGCGACATGATTCCAGAAGTGCCCAGAATGTGCGCCGGGTTGGGGCAGCCGGACGGCAGCAGCGGAGCGAGGACGCGGTGGGGCCGCGTCCCCGCTCGTGTTCGTGTTCAGCCCGTCATCGTCGCGGCCTTGCCCACCGCCAGGACGAGCAGGAGGGCGAGGAGCGCCGCGCAGGCGCCGGCCTGGATGAGGACGCGGCGGCGGTCGCGTGGGGCGTAGGCGTAGGCGAGGGCGATGAGGCCGCCGGTGAGGAGGCCGCCGAGGTGGCCCTGCCAGGAGGTGACGACCGCCGAGATGACCAGCCAGATCAGCAGTCCCGCCATGAAGCGGTTGATGCCGCCGGGGTCGGCGCCGAGGCGGCGGGCGAGGACGTAGTACGCGGTGCAGACGCCGAAGATCGCGCCGGAGGCGCCGACCGTGGCGGCGTCGGGGGCGAGGAGCAGGACGAGCACCGAACCGCCGAGGGCGGACAGGAGATAGAGGGCGAGATAGCGGGCGCGGCCGAGCTGGGCCTCCACGATCCGGCCGACGTTCCACAGCGTGACCATGTTCATCACGATGTGGAGGATGCCGAACGTGCCCTCGGTCGGCGGGAGATGGAGGAACGCCCCGGTCAGCAGGCGGTACCACTCGCCGTCGATGACGCCCTCGGGATGGAAGTCGGCCGGGTAGACGCTCTGCCAGACGTAGTGGAGGCCGTCCGGGCCCGCGAGGCCCCGGCCCAGCATCGAGAAGTCGTCCACGACCGAGGGGCGGACCAGTTCGGCCACGTAGGCCAGGACGTTGAGGCCGATGAGGACGTACGTCACCAGCGGCACCGCCGAGATCCGGCCGCCGAAGGCCGTGCGGGCCGGGCGGACCGTGCGGGCGCCCTCCTTCACGCACTCCGGGCACTGGTGGCCCACGGCCGCCTCGCGCATGCAGTCCGGGCAGATGAAACGGTCGCAGCGGGTGCAGCGGACGTACGACTCCACCTTCGGGTGCCGGTAGCAGGTGGTGACGGCGGGCCCCGACGGCGAGGCGGAGTCGGGGGACCCCGGTGGCTGTGCGGGCTGGGGCGGCTGGGAGGGCTCCGGCGACTTGGCGGACTCGGGCGGCTGGGGTTCCACGGCCGGCTCCTTGCTGGTGCGGACTGATGACGAGCCGGTGAGGGCGGCGGCGAACAAAATAGCGAACTCTCAGGGGCGGGAGGGGAGGGGGAGGCGCAAAGGGGTGCGGGCGGGGGCGTCGGGGGCATCGCGGTCGGCCTCAGCGGGGTACGGGAGGCGCCGGTCGGGGTGCCGGCCCGGCGCGGCCGCACACCGGCCCCGGAGGAGTACCGGCAGCTCACCGGCGGCGACCACCGCCGTTGAGCACCGTCTCCCGGCAGGCGTCCGGCGAACCCCATGCCGAGCGCAGCGCACGGGCCTTGGTCAGCCACAGCGACAGGTCGTACTCCGCGGTGTAGCCGATCGCGCCGTGCGACTGGAGCGCCGTGCGGGCCGCTCGGTACGCCGCCTCGCAGGCCATGACCTTGGCGGCGGCCACGTCCGCCGGATCCAGGGTGACTGCCGCGCCGAACACCAGCGGGCGCGCGAACTCCAGGGCCACCTTCGTGTCGGCCAGCCGGTGCTTCACCGCCTGGAACGAGCCGACGGGCACCCCGAACTGGGTGCGCCGTCCGACGTACTCCACCGTCCGGTCCAGGAGCGCGAGCCCGACGCCGAGGGCCTGCGCGGCGACCGCGAGGCGGGCCCACAGGACCGCTCGGGCGACGGGCGGGCCGGTGGCGAGGAGGTCACCGCCGGGGGAGAGGGGCGTCAGGCGGCGGGCCGGGTCCAGGGACGGGCGGACGCTGCCATGGCCCGGGGGCAGCCGCAGTTCGGTGCCGCTCAGGGACAGCCGGGTTTCCGCCGCGTCCCCGTCCAGCGCGTACGACGACCCCGGCGACGCGAGCGTGGCCATCGCCTCCCCGGACACCAGCGCCGGGAGCAGTCGCCTCGCCGGGCCCGGATCGTCCAGCCCCGCGAGGAGCACCGTGGCCGCCACCGTCTCCACCAGCGGGCCCGGTACCGCGTGCCGACCCAGCTCCACGAAGGCGACGGCCAGTTCGACGGGTAGGGGGCCCAGCCCCTCGTACGCCTCCGGCGCGGCAAGCGCGAACACGCCGGCTCGCGCGACCCGCCCCCACAGCGCCCGCCCGGCCGCGTGCTCCCCACGGCTCCAGGCCCGCGCGACCGCCGGTGTGTCCGCGGCCGTCAGCATCGCGTCCAGCGATGCGGCGAACGCCCGCTGCTCGGCGTCGAGGAGGAGACGCATCAGCGGGACTCCTCCTTCATGCCCGGCGTTCCCTCGGCCTTCATGCCCGACGCCCCCTCGGCAGCCCCAGCAGGCGTTCGGCGATGATGTCCCGCTGGATCTCGTTGGTGCCGGCGTAGATCGGGCCGGCGAGGGAGAAGACATAGCCCTCGGACCAGTCGGTGTCCGCCAACTCGCCCTCCTCGCCGAGGAGTTCCAGCGCCGTCTCGTGCAGGGCGATGTCGTACTCCGACCAGAACACCTTGTTCAGGCTGGACCCGGGGCCGAGCGGCTCGCCGTCGAGGAAGCGGGAGGCGCTCGCCCAGGTGAACAGTTCGTAGGCGCGGGCGCCGATCAGGGCGTCGGCCACGCGGCCGCGGGTGGCCGAGGGGCGGCCCCGGGCGTCCCACAGGTCGCGCAACCGGTCGGCGGAGGCGAGGAAGCGGCCGGGTGAGCGCAGCGTCAGCCCGCGTTCGTTGTCGGCCGTCGACATCGCGATCCGCCAGCCCTGCCCCGGCTCGCCGATCACGTCCTCGTCCGGCACGAACACGTCGTCCAGGAACAGTTCCGCGAAGGCCGGCTTCCCGTCGAGGCGGCCGATCGGGCGGACCGTCACCCCGGGCGCGCGCAGGTCGAACATGAGGTACGTCAGCCCCTGATGCGGCTTCGGCGTGCCCGGCTCGCTGCGGAACAGACCGAACGCGCGGTCCGCGAACGCCGCGCGCGACGACCACGTCTTCTGGCCCCTGAGTAGCCATCCGCCGCCCGTACGCACCGCCCGGGAGGTCAGCGAGGCCAGGTCCGAACCGGCCTCCGGCTCCGACCACGCCTGCGCCCACACCACCTCACCCGAGGCCATCGGCGGCAGCACCCGGGCCCGCTGCTCCTCCGTGCCGTGCTCGAACAGGGTCGGCGCGAGCAGGTTGACGCCGTTCTGGCCGACCCGGCCGGGGGCGCCCGCCGCGTAGTACTCCTCCTCGAAGATCAGCCAACGGGTCAGAGTCGCGTCCCGGCCCCCGTACGCGGCCGGCCAGTTCACCACCGACCAGCGGTCGGCGGCCAGTTCGGCCTCCCAGGCGCGGTGGGCGGCGAAGCCCTCCTCGGTTTCCAGGGACGGCAGCGGCACGGACGGCACATGCGCGCGCAGCCAGGCGCGGGCCTCCTCGCGGAACGCCTCGTCGGCCGGGGAATGGGCGAGGTCCACGGGGGGTCACCTCTTTCCGGGCAAGCGCCCAACCTTCCCTAACAAGTGTTTGGTAGGTTAGCGTGCCCTCATGACGAACGTCGAGCCTCCGGCCTACGTCCCCGCCCACGGCCTCCTCCGGGGCCGTACCGCCGTCCTCACCGCGGCGGCCGGCGCGGGCATCGGCGGGGCGACCGCGCGACGCTTCCTGGAGGAGGGCGCGCGGGTGCTCATCAGCGACGCGCACACCCGCCGGCTCAAGGAGCACGAGGCCGCGCTGGCCGGGGAGTTCGGCGCGGACGCGGTCGCGGCGACGGTGTGCGACGTGACCGACGAGGACCAGGTGCGCGCCCTGTTCGACACGGCCGTCCACCTGCACGGACGGCTCGACGTCGTCGTCAACAACGCAGGGCTCGGCGGCACGTCGGACCTTGTGGACATGACCGACGAGCAGTGGTCGAAGGTGCTCGACGTGACCCTGAACGGCACCTTCCGCTGCACCCGGGCCGCCCTGCGGCACATGCGGGAGGCCGGCGCCGGGGTGATCGTCAACAACGCCTCCGTCGTCGGCTGGCGCGCCCAGGCCGGACAGGCGCACTACGCGGCGGCGAAGGCGGGCGTGATGGCGCTCACCCGCTGCGCCGCGGTCGAGGCCGCCGCGTACGGGGTGCGGGTCAACGCCGTGTCACCCAGCCTCGCCATGCATCCGCACCTCGCGAAGGTGACCACGCCCGAGCTGCTGGCGGAGCTCACCGAACGCGAGGCCCTCGGGCGGTACGCCGAACCCTGGGAGGTGGCCAACGTGATCGTGTTCCTCGCGTCCGGCTACTCCTCGTACCTGACGGGCGAGGTCGTGTCCGTCAGCAACCAGCACCCTTGAGGACAATGAACAGCGTGCCGACCAAGAAGAAGCCCCAGGTGACCGCCGCCCCCGCCCGCCGTCGTGAACTCCTCGACCGGGCGGCCGAGGTCTTCGCCGAACAGGGGTACAACGCCACCACCGTCCGCAGGATCGCGGACGACGCGGGCATGCTCGCGGGCAGCCTCTACTACTACTTCGACTCCAAGGACGCGATGCTCGAGGAGATCCTGCGGACCTTCCTCGACGAGCTCTGGGAGCAGTACGACAGCGTCCTGGCCGCCGGGCTGGGGCCCAGCGAGACCTTCCGGTCCCTGGTCACCGAGTCGTTCCTGGCCATCGACCGGCACCGCGCCGCCGTCGAGATCTACCAGAACGAGGCCAAGCAACTGATCGCGCAGGAACGCCGGTTCGGGTTCCTGGAGGTGTCACAGCGCAAGTTCGAGCAGACCTGGCTGTCCACGCTGGAGCGCGGGGTCGCCGAGGGGGAGTTCCGGGCCGACCTCGACACGAAGGTCACCTACCGGTTCGTGCGCGACACCGTGTGGGTCGCCGCCTCCTGGTACCGGCCCGGCGGGCAGTACAGCCCGGAGCAGATCGCCCGGCAGTACCTGTCGATGGTGCTGGACGGGATCGCCGTACGTACCTGACCAACCAACTCAGCGAAGAGTCCGGGGAGTCGACATGGCCGAGGCATACATCGTCGAAGCGGTCCGTACGCCCGTCGGGCGGCGCGGGGGAGGGCTCGGCGGGGTGCACCCGGCCGACCTCGGCGCGCATGTGCTGACGGCGCTCGTCGAGCGGGCGGGCGTGGACCCCGCCGCCGTGGAGGACGTCGTCTTCGGCTGCCTGGACACCGTGGGGCCGCAGGCCGGTGACATCGCCCGCACCAGCTGGCTGGCGGCCGGGCTGCCCGAGGAGGTGCCCGGCACCACCGTCGACCGGCAGTGCGGCTCCTCGCAGCAGGCCGTGCACTTCGCCGCCCAGGCCGTCCTGTCCGGCACCCAGGACCTCGTCGTGGCCGGCGGTGTCCAGAACATGACGATGGTCCCCATCGCCTTCGCCTCCCGCCAGGCGGCCGTCCCCCTCGGACTCACCGAGGGCCCGTTCGCCGGCAGCGAGGGCTGGCGCGCCCGGTACGGGGACCGGCCCGTCAACCAGTTCGCCGGCGCCGAGATGATCGCCGCGAAGTGGGGCATCAGCCGCCGCGACCAGGAGGAGTACGCGCTGCGCTCGCACCGGCGGGCGGTGCGGGCCGTCGACGAGGGCCGCTTCGACCGCGAGACGGTGCCGTACGGGGACGTGACCTGCGACGAGGGGCCGCGCCGGGACACCTCCCTGGAGAAGATGGCCGCGCTGAAGCCCGTCATCGACGGGGGCACGGTCACCGCCGCCTGCTCTTCCCAGGTCTCCGACGGCGCCGCCGCGCTGCTGATCGCCTCCGAGCGGGCCGTCGAGGAGCACGGGCTCACCCCGCGCGCCCGCGTGCACCACCTCTCCGTACGCGGTGAGGACCCCATCCGGATGCTCACCGCGCCGATCCCGGCGACCGCGTACGCCCTGAAGAAGGCCGGTCTCTCCCTCGGCGCCATCGACCTCGTCGAGATCAACGAGGCGTTCGCCCCGGTCGTCCTCGCCTGGCTCAAGGAGACGGGCGCCGACCCGGAGAAGGTCAACGTCAACGGCGGCGCCATCGCCCTCGGCCACCCCCTGGGCGCGACGGGCGCCAAACTGATGACCACCCTCCTGCACGAACTCGAACGCACAGGCGGCCGCTACGGCCTCCAGACCATGTGCGAGGGCGGCGGCCAGGCGAACGTGACGATCATCGAGAGGGTGTGAGGCGCGCGGCGGCGCGGTTGCCGGTCGGCGGCCGGGGGCTGCTCCCGGCCGCCGGGCAGCGGGCGCGGCGCGGGTGGTTCCGGGGCGTTGTCAGTCCTCGGGGTCGAGTCGGCTCAGAGTCGTCAGGGTTTCGGCCGCCTCCTTCATGATCCGGTCCACCAGGTCCGCGCACGACGGGAGGTCGTCGATGAGTCCGGCGACCTGGCCGGAGGCCATGACGCCGAGGTCCGTGCGGCCGTCCACCATCGCCGATCGCAGCAGCATCGGGGTGTTGGCGGCGAGGAGGACCTGGCTCCAGGTGAGGTCCTTGCCGTGCCTCATCGCGAGCCCGTCGCGGATCATGCCGCGCCAGGTGAGCCCCGAGATCCGGCGGAAGCCGGCGGCGTGGCGCACCGCGTGCAGCAGGGCGCGGGCGCGGCCCGACCTCTCCAGCGCGTCCACGAACTCCGTGCGGAGCATGCGGTGCGGGAGCCCGTCCACGGCCCGCGTGACGGTGACGTCCTTGACCGTCGCCGCCAGATAGCGGGCCTTGACCGCGTCCGGCACCGTCGAGTCCGACGTGAGCAGGAACCGCGTGCCCATCGCGACGCCGGCCGCCCCGTACGCCAGCGCGGCGACCAGCCCCCGCCCGTCGTGGAAGCCGCCCGCGGCGACGACGGGAATGCCCACCGCGTCCACGACCTGCGGCAGGAGCACCGTCGTCGCCACGTCACCGGTGTGCCCGCCGCCCTCCCCGCCCTGCACGACCACCGCGTCCGCACCCCACGCCGCCACCTTCTCGGCATGCCGCCGGGCCCCCACGGACGGGATGACGACGACCCCCGCGTCCTTCAGCTCGGCGATCAGCTCCCTGGACGGCGCGAGCGCGAACGACGCCACCCGGACGCCCTCCTCGACGATGATCCGCACCCGCTCCCGGGCGTCCCCGGCGTCGGCCCGCAGATTCACCCCGAACGGCGCGTCCGTACGTGACCTCACCTCCCGTACGGCGTCCCGGAGTCGCTGCGGGCTCATCGTCGCGGACGCCAGGACACCGAGGGCACCCGCCTCGGCCGAGGCGGACACCAGGCGGGGGCCGGCGACCCAGCCCATCCCGGTCTGCACGATCGGATGGCGGACGCCCACGAGCCGGGTGAGGGCGGTGTCCATCACCCCCGCACCTCCCGTGCGCGGAGGTCCTCCGGGTCGAGCACCTCACGGATCAGCCGCAGCTCCTCGGCCGACGGCTCCCGCGTGTACGGCACCTCCTCCGGTACGGCCAGCGCGAACCCGGTGGCCTCCGCGACCTGCTCGACCGTGACCCCCGGGTGCAGCGAGGCCAGCCGCATCGAGCGGTCCGGGGTCGCGAAGTCGAACACCCCGAGGTCGGACACGACCCGGGGGAGCCGGTGGAAACGGGCGGTCACCGGATGGGCGGCGGCGCGGTCGTACCCCACCCCGCACACCATGTCGACCTTCTCCACGAAGACCCGCCGGGAGTGCCGGGGTACCCAGTAACTGGTCGCGTGGTTGAGTGAGTTGACCGGCGCTCCCCGTACCCCGAGGAGCTGGCGCCGCGGCCGGGCCCAGTCGCCGACGCAGGAGATGTTCTGGTTGCCGTACCGGTCGATCTGGCTCGCGCCCATCATCACGTGCCGTCGGCCGCCGGTGACCAGCGCCAGGTGCTGCCGGTACGGCAGCCATCCCTCGACGGTGCCGTCCGGGCCGACGAGCAGCGCCTCCCCGTCGGTGAGCAGCAGGTCCGGCGCGAACGTCCGCCTGGCCAGGCGCGCGCCCAGCGACGGGATCAGACCCATGGGGCTGGCGAGCACCTCCCCGGCCCCGCGCCATGCCTCCGCGCACGCGATCACGCAGTACTCGGCGCGACTCGCTCCGTCACCGCCCCCACCGGTCGGTTCCTCTCCGCCCCCACCGGTCGGGCCCTCTCCGCTCACGCCCCCTCCTGTCATGCCTCCTCCTCGCGCCAGGCCCGCACGGCCTCCTGGTAGGCGTGTTCGTCGCCGGTGAGGAACCGCTCGGCGAACTCCGGCCACGCGGTGCCCGCGTACCGCTTCTGGAAGGGCTCGTCCCGCCCGTAGTCCGGCGCGCAGGACGTGAAGTGCGCCCCGTTCGGCGCCTCCACCACACCCGTCACCACATGGCGCTTGATCAGCAGCGACTGCGGTGGCGCCTCCTTGGCCAGCTCCGCCGTGTCCACGATCCGCTCGCAGGAGACGTACGCGGTGTCGGCCGCCTCGCAGAACAGGTCGTCGAAGTAGGGGTCGGGCCCGAGGTACTGGCCGTTGCCGAGCCGGTCGGCCCGGTTGACGTGCACGAACGCGGCGTCCATGCGCAGGGCGGGCATCGCGACGAAGGTCTCCCCGTCGCCGTAGGGCGAGGTGACGGTCCGCAGGGAGGGATTGACCCGCATCACGTCCGAGCCGATGCCCGCCCGCACCGGCAGGAAGGGCAGCCGGTTGGCGGCGGCGTGCAGCCCCCACATGAACATCGCCTCGTCGACCTCCATCAGCTCGAACGCCCCGCGTTCGCGCGCCGCGCGGAAATGCGGCTCCAGGGGGATCGAGTCGAGGGTGGCGAACGCGGCGATCAGTTTCCGGATCCGTCCGGCGGCGGCGAGCATCCCCACGTCCGGGCCGCCGTACGAGACCACGGTGAGATCAGTGATCTCCGTGCGGAGCAGTGCTCGCACCAAGGCCATCGGCTTGCGCCGGGACCCCCAGCCGCCGATGCCCAGGGTCATCCCGCTCTCCAGCCGCGCCACGGCCTCCTCGGTGGTCATGGTCTTGTCACTCACCCGCACCCTCCTCCTCGGCCGCGCCGAACGTGCCGCGGACCTCGTCGGCCACCCCGCTGAGGTTCGCCTCGAAGGTGAAGCCCTGCTCGAAGCGGTAACTGCGCCGCACGTCGACGGGATCGATGCCGTTGATGGCGGCCTTGGCCAGCCGGATCAGCCGCGTATCCTTCGCGGCGATCTCCGCCGCCAACTCCAGCGCGGCCGAGCGCAGTTCGCCCCGCCGCACCACCCGCCACACCGAGCCGTGCGCCCGCAGTTCGGCCGCGGTCGCCGTACGCGAGGTGTAGTACAGCGCCCGCATCAGGTGCTGCGGCACCAGCCGCGCCAGATGCGTCGCCGCCCCGAGCGCCCCCCGGTCCAGTTCGGGCAGCCCGAACGTCGCGTCCTCGCTCGCCACGATCGCGTCCGCGTTGCCGACCAGACCGATCCCGCCGCCCAGACAGAAGCCCTGCACGGCCGCCACCACGGGCACCTCGCACTCGTACACCGCCGCGAAGGCGTCCGCGCAGCCCTGGTTGGCGCCGAGCAGCGCGCTCCGTCCCGCCGCCTGGATCTCCTTGATGTCGACGCCCGCGTTGAACCCGCGCCCCTCCGCCGCGAGCACCACACACCCGACCGCCGGATCACGCCCGGCCGCGCGCACCGCGTCGGCCAGCTCGAACCACCCCCGCACCGGCAGGGCGTTCACCGGCGGGAAATCGACCGTGACGAGAACCGTCCCCTTTTCCGGGGACGAGGTGGAGACACCCATGGGAGCATCAGCTACCTTCCACCTAACGTTTGTTTGGTGGAAGGTAGCAGCGGATGGAGCTCAACGGGAAGCTCGCCGTCGTCACCGGCGGCACACGCGGCGTCGGCGCCGGCATCGCCCACGCCTTCGCCGCGGCGGGCGCCGACGTCGTGATCTGCGCCCGCCGCCCGCCCGAAACGCCGCTCAAGGGGGCCGAGTTCATGCCCCTCGACGTACGGGACCCGGACGCCGTCCAGGCCCTCCTGGACGTACTGCCCCGCCTCGACGTCCTCGTCAACAACGCGGGCGGCACGCCCTACCGGCCGCTCACCGCCACCGACGCCCGCCGCCACGCCCGCGTCATCGACCTCAACCTCACCGCGCCGCTGACCGTGTCCCTCGCCGCCCACGCGCACCTGCGGCGGTCGCGGGGCTCGATCCTGATGATCGGCAGCGTGAGCGGCAGCCGCCCCTCGCCCGGCTCCGCCGCGTACGGAGCCGCCAAGGCCGGTCTGGAACACCTCGCCCGGTCCATGGCCGTGGAGTGGGCCCCCGACGTCCGCGTCAACACCCTCGTCCTCGGCATGGTCCGCACGGAGCTGTCCCACCTCCACTACGGCGACGAGCACGGCGTCGCGGCCGTCGCCCGCACGGTCCCCCTCGGCCGCCTGGCCGAACCCTCCGACGTCGGCGAGGCGGCCGTCTTCCTCGCGTCCGACGCGGCGGCGTACATCACCGGGGCGTCCCTGCTGGTCCACGGCGGCGGAGAACGCCCCGCGTTCCTCGAAGCGGCGACGACGAACCGGCCCATCGACGACGAGACCGGCCCAGGCGGCGCCGACGTCCCCGACCGGGACACGACGTGCGGGCGCGGCACCCACCACGCCAGCGACAAAACCCCAGGAGGCGGACGATGAGCGGACGGCGACTCTGCGAGGGGCGCGTGGTGATCGTGACCGGCGCGGGACGCGGACTGGGCCGCGCACACGCCCTCGCGTACGCCGCCGAGGGCGCCCGTGTCGTGGTCAACGACCTGGGCGTGGGACTGGACGGCACCCCGGACCCCGACAGCCCGGCCGCCCGGGTCGTCGACGAGATCCGCGCCGCCGGAGGTGAGGCGATCGCCCACGGCGGGGACGTCGCCACGACCGACGGCGCCGCGTCCCTCGTCCGCGCCGCGCTCGACGCGTACGGCCGCCTCGACACCCTGGTCAACAACGCAGGCTTCCTGCGCGACCGCATGCTCGTGAACCTCGACGAGGACGACTGGGACGCCGTCCTCCGGGTGCACCTCAAGGGCCACTTCCTGCCCCTGAGGCACGCCGCCCTGCACTGGCGCGCCGAGGCCAAGGCGGGACGCCCGCCCGAGGCTCGCGTCATCAACACCAGCAGCGGAGCCGGCCTGCTGGGCTCCGTCGGCCAGGGCAACTACAGCGCCGCCAAGGCGGGCGTCATCGGCCTCACCCTGGTCGCGGCGGCGGAACTGGGCCGCTACGGCGTCCTCGTCAACGCCATCGCCCCCGCGGCCCGCACGAGGATGACCGAGCGGGTCTTCGCCGAGACGATGACCGCCCCCGGCACCGGCTTCGACGCGATGGCCCCGGAGAACGTCTCCCCGCTGGTGGTGTGGCTGGGCTCCGCCGCGTGCACCGGAGTCACCGGCCGCGTCCTCGAGACGGAGGGCGGCCGGATCACGGTCATGGAGGGCTGGCACCCAGGCCCCACAGCCACCCGCCCCTCCCGCTGGACCCCGAGGGAAGCAGGCGAGACAACCCTGAAACTCCTGGCAGAAGCGAGAAGCCCGTCCCGCGCCTACGGCACATGACCCCACCCCCACCAGGGGCGCGGGGACCTGCGCGCCCAACCCCCACCGGCCCGCACCCGCCAACACACCCCCGCCCCCCCACCCCCTCCCGCGCCCGGCCCGGCCCGGCCCGGCCCGAAAACCTACGTGTCGCACTCCAGCACCGTCCGGCACAACCCGCACCGAGCCCGCACCCGCCCCCGTACCGGCACCCTGATGCGCTGATGACACGTCGGACAGGGAAACGACACCCGCAACCCCCCACCCCCAGCCGCACTCCCACCCGCACCCTCACCCGACGCCTTTTCCGCAGAGAACACGTACGGCACCTCCCGCTCCACCCCACCCGCCCGCGGCTCCCGCGCCCGCCGCCGGTCCCGCGCGTACCGTCGGCGGCCCGCCCACCCCGCCGCGGTCAACGGCGGCTGCTCCTCGTCCCGCCGCGCCCGCTCCCGGCCCTCCGTGTACGCCGCGTACGCCTGCGCGCTGGTGAACCACACCGACGGGTCCTCACCGAAGACCCGGGCCCGTTTGGCCAGCACGTACCCGAACTCCTCCGGCGTCAGATACCCCAGCTTCTGCGACGACGCCCCGTGCTCCCGGAACGCGTCCAGCAGCAGCCACCCCGCCCCCAGGTACGTCGCCGCCGTGTCCGTGAGGATCTCGTTCTCGCGGACACCGGGGAACGACAGCCCCAGCCGGTGCAGATAGACATGCGCCACCTCGTGCGCGAGGGCCGCGCCGATGTCCCGCCGATGCGTGCGGAACCGGTCGTTCAGCTCGACGAAGTACTCGGGCCCGGCGGCCAGTTCGACGTTCGCCGCATGAGTCATCTCCCGGAAGCCGACGATCAGCCGCGCGTCCGGCAGCCGATAGTGCCGCACCAGCTCACGGGCGACCCGCTGGGCGCCCAGATGGAGGTCGTCGGTGTCGCAGAACGCCACGTCGACGGGGAGGACACTCGTGTCGAACGCGTGGACGGTGTCGTACGACAGCCGCTTGTACAGCGCGGTGATCGACGCCCGCACGATCTCCAGGTGCGGGTAGCCGTGCTCGACCGGTCCGCTGTCCGCCACGTCCGTACCCCCAAAGACGCCTCGACCCGTCCACTCTAAGCCGATGCGGGAGGCCGCCGGGAGCGGCGTGGGACGGCGGGCCGGGCCGACGTAGGGTGACGACCATGACGACGAGCGACACCAGCGGCATCAGCGACACCAGCGGCATCGGCGAATCCAGCGGCACCGACGAGGCGAACGGCGGCGCGGCGGCCGGCGGGGTCGACGCCGAGGTGCGGGCGGAGCTGACCCGGCTGCGGGACAGCATCGACAACATCGACGCCGCCGTCGTCCACATGCTCGCCGAACGCTTCAAGTGCACCCAGCGGGTCGGCCACCTCAAGGCCGCCCACCAGCTGCCCGCCGCCGACCCGGCCCGCGAGGCCCAGCAGATCAACCGGCTGCGCGGGCTCGCCGAAAGTGCGAAGCTGGACCCGGCGTTCGCGGAGAAGCTCCTGAACTTCATCATCGCCGAGGTCATCCGGCACCACGAACGCATCGCGGACGACGCACTGAACGGCACGACCGGCACGACCAGCGCCAACGGCACCACCTGAACCAACGGCACGACCGGCACCACCAGCGCCAACGGCACCACCTGAACCAACGGCACCACCGGAACGACCGGCGGGGAGTGACATCCCCGCCTCCAGCGGGCATCCTGCGTGGGCACTCTTCGTCAGACAGCGACTACACGCGGTGAGAAACTCGGATCACGGCGCCGCCGACCGCGTGCCGCCGACCCGAGCGAGGGGACACGGGCCATGCCGTCGGAAGCCAAGATCCTCATCGTGGACGACCACGAGGACACGCTCTACGCCCTGGAGAGCGCCCTGGCCCCGCTGGGCTACCACCTGAGCCGCGCCACCAGCGGCGACGCGGCGCTCAAGGAGGTCCTGCGCGGCCCGGTCGGCCTGCTCCTCCTCGACGTGCGCATGCCCGGCGTCAGCGGCCTCGACGTCGTCCGCTACATGCGCGGCGTCGAACAGACCCAGCACATCCCCGTCATCCTCCTCACCGGCTTCGGCCCCGACGCCGAGCTGACCGCCGCCGCGTTCCGCCTCGGCGTCGCCGACCTCGTCATGAAGCCCATCGACCCCTGGGCGCTGCGCACCAAGGTCCGCTACCTCTTCGACGCCCACGCACGCTCCCACGCCCTGGAACGCGAGGTCCGCGACCTACGCGCCCGCCTCAAGGACCACCAGGACCTGAAGGACCACCACGACCACCAGGACCCCGAGGGCCACGAGGACCGCAGGCACGACGACACCGGCGGCCGCGTCCCCGCCCAACGGGAGCGCGCGGACGACGACGCGCGGGACGGCGCGACCGACCGGGCGTAGGCCTCATACGACCGGGCGCGCGGCGCATACGACCGGACATAGGTGGCGTACCCGGCCCGCCCCTGTCCCGTGCCCGGGGCATCAGGCAGCATGTCCCTCATGTCCGTACTGACGCGCGACGAAGCGCAAGCCCGTGCCCGGCTCCTCGACGTCCACCGCTACGAGATCACCCTCGACCTCACGCGCGGCGACGAGACCTTCGACTCCCGTACCGTCATCCGCTTCACCGTACGGGGAAAGAAAAAGGCCGCGGACACCTTCGTCGAGTTGAAGCCGGCCGACCTGCGCTCCGTCACCCTCGACGGCAAGCCCCTCGACCCCGAGACCCTCGACGGCAACCGCCTGCCGCTCAGCGGCCTCACCCCGGGCGAGCACGAACTGCGCGTCGACGCCGCCATGCGCTACTCCCGCACCGGCGAGGGCATGCACCGCTTCACCGACCCCGCCGACGGCGAGACATACGTCTACTCCAACCTCTTCCTCGACGACGTCCAACGCGTCTTCGCCGCGTTCGACCAACCCGACCTCAAGGCCGTCTTCGACCTGACCGTCGCCGCCCCCGAGGGCTGGACCGTCCTCGCCAACGGCATCACCGCGCAGCAGGGCGACGGCACCTGGCGCGCCGCCACCACCCCCCTCATCTCCACCTATCTCGTCGCCGTCGCCGCCGGCCCCTGGCACTCCGTGCGCACCGAACACCGCGGCCTGCCCTTCGGCATCCACTGCCGCCGCTCCCTGGCCCCCTACCTCGACACCGACGCCGACGAGATCCTCGACGTCACCCGCGCCTGCTTCGACCGCTACCACGAGAAGTTCGAGGAGCCGTACCCCTTCGACTCCTACGACCAGGCGTTCGTCCCCGAGTTCAACGCGGGCGCCATGGAGAACCCCGGACTCGTCACCTTCCGCGACGAGTTCGTCTACCGCTCCGCCGTCACCGACACCGAACGCCAGACCCGCGCCATGGTCATCGCCCACGAGATGGCCCACATGTGGTTCGGCGACCTCGTCACCCTCCGGTGGTGGGACGACATCTGGCTCAACGAGTCCTTCGCCGAGTACATGGGCTACCAGACCCTCACCGAGGCCACCCGCTTCACGGACACCTGGGTCGACTTCGGCGTCGCCCGCAAGGCGTGGGGCTACGACGCCGACCAGCGCCCCTCCACCCACCCCGTCGCCCCCGAGAACGTCGACGACACCGCCGCCGCCCTCCTCAACTTCGACGGCATCTCCTACGCCAAGGGCGCCTCCGCGCTGCGCCAGCTCGTCGCCTGGCTCGGCGAGAAGGACTTCCTCGCCGGCATCAACGCCCACTTCACCCGCCACCGCTTCGGCAACGCCACCCTCGCCGACTTCATCGACAACCTGGCCGGCGCCACCGAACGCGACGTCCACGCCTGGGCCGACGCCTGGCTGCGCACCACCGGCGTCGACACCCTCACCCCCAAGGTCACCCGCGGCGCCGACAGCACCTGCGCCCTCACCGTCGACCACGCCGGCAGCCGCCCCCACCACATCACCGTCGGCGTCTACGACCAGGACCCCGGCGACGACCAGGGCCACCTCACGCTCCGCGAGAGCCTCGCGCTCGACATCCCGCAGACCGGCGAACAGCCCATCGGCAAACGCCCCGCCCTGCTCCTCCTCAACGACGGCGACCTCACCTACGCCAAGGTCCGCTTCGACCCCGACTCCTCCGCCACCGTCACCGGCCACCTCAGCGGACTCCCCGACCCGCTCACCCGCGCCGTCGTCTGGAACGCCCTGCGCGACGCCGTACGCGACGCCGAACTCCCGCCCACCGCCTACCTGGACGCAGCCCGCACCCACCTGCCCCGCGAGACCGACCTCGCCATCGTCCAGGGCGTGCTCACCTTCGCCACCACCCAGGTCGCCGACCGCTTCCTCACCCCCGAGGAGCGCCCCGCCGGCCTGACCACCCTCGCCTCCCTGTGCCGCGACCTCATCCGCCGCACCGAGGACGGCGACCACCCCGGTCTGCGCCTGATTGCCGTACGCCACTTCATCGACGTCGCCGCCCACCCCGACACCATCGCCGCCTGGCTCGCCGACGGCACCGTCCCGGGCGGGCCCGAACTCGACCCCGAGCTGCGCTGGCGGGTCCTCGGCCGGCTCGCCGTCCTCGGCGCGGTCGACGCCGACGCGATCGACGGGGAACTGGCACGCGACCCCAGCGCCACCGGTCGGGAAGGCGCCGCCCGCTGCCGGGCCGCCCTCCCCGACCCGGAGGCCAAGCAGTCCGCCTGGGACGCCATGTTCACCACCGACGACCTCTCCAACTACCTCTTCACCGCCACCGCCCAGGGCTTCTGGCAGCCGGAACAGTCGGAACTCCTCCAGGAGTACGTCGACCGCTACTGGGCCGACGCGGTCGCCCTGGCCGCCCGCCGGGGACCGGCCATCGCGGAAGCCGCCGGACGCTGGGCGTTCCCCGTCCACGCGGTGGACACGGCGACACTCGGCCTGGGCGAACGCTGCCTCACCGAGGCCGACCCCATCCCGGCCCTGCGGCGAAAGCTGACCGACCAACTCGACGACCTCCAGCGCGCCCTGAAGGTGAGGGGCGGGTAACCACCACCCTCCCAGCCGGGCCTGGGCGGGCGTGGCCTCGGCCACGTCCGGCCACCGCCGGGGTGCCCTCCCCCCCCGGCGACAGGGCGGCGTACATTTTTTTTGTGTTCTTTGGGGGGGTTTTTTGGTGTGAGCGAC
>NZ_JBVIBK010000003.1:65094-211033 GCF_055573455.1 Streptomyces sp. NPDC030183 | reverse complement strand
TTCCCCCCCCACCCTCCCCACCTACCCCCCCACCGGAAAGGAACACCCCCCCCCCCCCCCCCCTCCCCCCCCCCCCTCCCCCCCCCGCCCCCCCCCCCCCCCCCCCCCACCGCCGGGTTGCCCGCCCCCCTCGGCGACGGGCCGCCGTACGCTCTTTTGGTGGTATTCGGCGGGGTTTTCGGGCGTGAGCACCCAATCGGCGTACAGGATGGGACTCCCGCGCCCCGGAGGACCCCATGCCCACCCCGCCCCTCGCCTCAGGCCCCAACGGCCCCGACGCGCTGCGGCCGTTGGTCGACGACGTGCTCGGCGCGCTGCGGGACGGGGCACGCGCGAGGGGCGGACCGCTGCCCGCCGGCGGGCCGGAGGCGGTCGCCGCGGCCGTGCGGGACGCGCTCGGCGACCCGCTGCCCGACGAAGGGGACCCGCGGGCGCTGCGGCGGCTGGTCCACGCCCTCGCCGCCGGCACCGCCGACCCCGCCGACCCGCTGTGCGCGGCCCATCTGCACACCCCGCCCCTGGCCGTGGCCACCGCCGCCGACCTCGCCGCCTCCGTACTGAACCCGTCGCTGGACTCCTGGGACCAGGCCCCCGCCGCCTCCGCCCTCGAAGCACTCGTCACCCGGGCCCTCGCCGCCGAGACCGGCGCCGCCGACGCCCTCGTCACCACCGGCGGCACCGAGTCCAACCAACTCGCCGTCCTCCTCGCCCGCGAGGCCGGCACCGGAGTGCGGCTCGTCTGCGGAGCCAACGCCCACCACTCCCTGCCCCGCGCCGCCTGGCTCCTCGGCCTGCCCGAACCCGTCGTCGTCCCCACCCCGGCCGGCACCCTGGACCCCGCCGCCCTCGACCGCGCCCTCACCGGGCTCCGCGGCCCCCTCCTCGTCGCCGCGACCGCCGGCACCACCGACGCCGGACTCATCGACCCGTTGCCCGACATCGCCGACCTGTGCGCGGCCCACGGCGCCCGCCTCCACATCGACGCGGCCTACGGCGGAGGGCTCCTCTTCAGCGCCCGCCAACGACCCCGGCTCACCGCCCTGGACCGTGCCCACACCGTCACCCTCGACCTGCACAAACTCGGCTGGCAGCCCGTCGCCGCCGGAATCCTCACCGTCCGCGAGCCGTCCGACCTCGCCGCACTGGCCCACCGCGCCGACTACCTCAACGCCGACGACGACACCGAAGCCGGCCTGCCCGACCTCCTCGGCCGCTCCCTGCGCACCACCCGCCGCCCCGACATCCTCAAGATCGCGGCCACCCTCAAGACCTTCGGCCGCACGGGACTCGGCGCCCTCGTCGACCAGGTCTGCGACCTCGCCCACGAGTTCGCCGCAACCATCGACGCCCACCCCGGCTTCGAGCTCCACGACCGGCCCACCATCAGCACGGTCCTGTTCCGGCCCGCCCACGCCTGCGACGACACCGTGGCCGCCGTACGGCGAAAACTCCTGCACGACGGCCGGGCCGTCCTCGGCCGCGCCGTCGTCGACGGCCGGCTCTGGCTCAAGACCACCCTGCTCAACCCCCACACCCGGCCCGGCGACCTCGCCACCCTCCTCGCACTCGTGGAACGCGCGGACCCCGCCGCGGCCGTGGACCTCCCCGAAGGACACACCCCGACATGAGCACGCCCCCACCCGCCCCGAGCCACACCCCGAGCACCCCGCACCCCGCCCCCGAGGCCCCCCGCGACGTCGTCGGTGTGGGCATCGGCCCCGCCAACCTCTCCCTCGCCGCCCTCGCCCACCCCCTCACCGAACTCGACGCCGTCTTCTACGAACAACACCCCCGCCTCGACTGGCACCCCGGCCTGCTCATCGAAGGAACGACCCTCCAAGTCCCGTTCCTCGCCGACCTGGTGACCCTCGCCGACCCCGTCAACCCGTGGTCGTTCCTCAACTACCTCAAGACCCGCGACCGGCTCTTCCCCTTCTACTTCGCCGAGCGGTTCCACATCCAGCGCGCCGAGTACGACGCCTACTGCCGCTGGGTCAGCGAGAACCTCCCCGGCCTCCACTTCGCCCACCGGGTCGACTCCATCCGCTGGAACCCCGAACGCGACCTGTTCGAAGTCGACTTCACCCGACTCGACGCCGACGCCGACGCCGACGCGGCACTCGGCCGCACCTACACCCGCAACGTCGTCCTCGGCGTCGGCACCGAACCCTTCGTGCCCGAACCCCTCAAGCCCCTCGTCGAAGCCCCCGGCGTCCCCGTCCTCCACGCCGCCGACTACCTGACCGCCCGCGACCGCCTCCTCGCCGCCGGACACGTCACCGTCATCGGCGCCGGCCAGTCGGGCGCCGAGATCTTCCTCGACCTGCTGCGCCACCGGCCCGCCGGCCGCGAAGGACTGCACTGGCTGGGCCGCACCGAGGCGTTCGCCCCCATGGAGTACTCCAAGCTGGGCCTGGAACACTTCACCCCCGACTACACCCGCTACTTCCACGCCCTCGCCGAGACCACCCGGGACCGGCTCGTCGCCGCCCAGTGGCGACTCCACAAGGGCATCGGCACCGACACCATCGCAGCCATCCACGACGAGCTCTACCGCCGCACCCTCGACGGAGGCTGGCCCGACGCCGTCCTCACCCCCGGCGTCCACGTCCGCACCGCCGGCCGCCTCGCCACCACCAAGGTCGAACTCCACCTCGAACACACCGAGCAGGGCACCCGCTCCCGCCTCACCACCGACGCCGTCGTCCTCGCCACCGGCTACCGCGAACGCCCCCTCGACCGCCTCCTCGCCGGCCTCGACCCCTACATCCGCCGCGACAGCCACCACCGCCCCAGGATCGACGAACACTTCCGGATGGTCCTCGACCCCTCGGTCACCGCCTCCGGCTGCCACCTCCACATCCAGAACGCCGGACTCCACACCCACGGCGTCGGCACCCCCGACCTGGGGCTCGCCGCCTGGCGCAGCGCCACCATCCTCAACACCCTCACCGGCAAGGAGACCTACCCCCTGCCGAGCCGCACCGCCTTCACCACCTTCGGCCTCGAACCCCGGCCCCAGATCCCCCGCGCCAGGGACGAGAGGACCACCAGCGCCCTGACCCCCCTGGCCGACGTGCGCTGACGACTGCCGAAGCGGCCGCCGCACACACGCCGACGGCGCCGGCGCACCATCCGGCGCCGACGCCGTCGACCTGCCACTCCCGCGAACCGGGAGCCGAACCCTAGAAGACCGGCGTACCGTTCCGGGTCAGCTTCCAGTCCACCGACGCGAACGCCGCCGGGTCGATCGACCCCTTCGCCTTCACCCACGTGATCATCGTGTTACGGATCTCGTCCGAGTTCGACCACAGCAACGGAGCGGCCGCCACATGCGGGAAGTTGCCGCCGCCGTTGGCCCGGTAGTTGTTCACCGCGAACACGAACTTCTGGTCGTCCGCCAGCGGCGCACCCTCGAACCGCACGTTCTTCACCCGCGAACCCGCCGGCTGCGCGATGTCGATCTCGTACGACAGACCGCTCACCGCGTCGTAGTTGTAGTCCGGCGTACCGTTCGCGTTCGTCAGCTTCGCCGGGTCCACCACCGCGTCCGGCGCCGTCTGGACGAAGTAGTTCGCCGAGAACTCCAGGTACGCCTTCATCTGCGCACCCGTCATCAGACGCGCCTCCAGCGTGTTCTCGAAGACGTACAGACCCGCGACATCACGGATCGTGACGTTCCCCGCGGGGATCACCGCGCTGCGGGAGAACGCCGCCGCCTGCGACAGCACCGGCAGCGACCCGTACTCGGACGAGGCCAGCGCCTGCTTCACCGTGTCGGCCTGGATGTGGTTGATCAGGTCGATGATCGGGACGTCCTTGTACGGCGCCTCCACCGACGTCATCGTGGCGGCGTTCGTACCGATCACCTGGTTGACGTACGTCACGACCTTCTCGTGCTCGTCCGACAGCAGCTTCACGATCTTCGGGTCCTCCTCCACCGTGTTGGAGTTGAGGACCTGCGCACCGACCTTCTCGACCTTCCAGCAGCCCCGGTTCCACACCAACTCGAAGTCGAACAGCGTCAGCCGCTGCCCCCACTTCAGCGGCTCCGACAGCACGACCTGCTTGCCGGTCTCCTTGTTGGTGACGAAGTACTCCGGGATCTCGGTGTGCGCGTGCCCGACCAGGATCGCGTCGATCCCCGGCACCTGCTCTGCCACCAGCCCGGCCGCGTTCTCGATGTACGGCAGCTGGTCACCGTACGACGACGTCCCCGACGAACCGCTGTGCGCCGACACGATGACGACGTCCGCGCCCATCGACCTGAGCTTCGGCACCCACTTCGCCGCCTGCTCCTCCAGACCCGGGAACGTCATCTTCCCCTGCACGTTCGCCTTGTCCCAGATCGCGATCCCCGGGTTCGTCAGACCCAGCACCGCCACCTTCACATCCCGGCCGAACGGCGTCCGCAGCCGGTGCATGCTGAACGGCGGGAACGCCGGGCGCAGCGTCTTCGCGTCCAGCGCGTTCGCACCCAGCAGCGGGAAACGACACTGCTCCTGGAACTTCCGCAGCACCGGAATGCCGTAGTTGAACTCGTGGTTCCCGAGCGCCGCCGCGTCGTAGTCGATCGCGTTCATCGCCTGCGCCATCGGGTGGACCGGACCGCCCTTGGCCGTGATCGGGTCGACCTTCGCGTAGTAGTACGACAACTGGGTGCCCTGGATGGTGTCACCGGCGTCGATGAGGAGGGTGTTGCCGCGCCCCTTCTCCTCGCGGATCCGGTTCACCAGCGTCGAGATCTTCGCGAGGCCGACGTCGTTGTGCGCCTTGTCGTCGAACTCCTTGTCCGTGAAGTAGTCCCAGTTGAAGACATTGCCGTGCAGGTCGGTCGTCCCCATGACCGTGAACCGGTACCGCTTCGGGGCCTTCTCCTCGCCGCCCGTCGCCTCGGCCGCCTGCGCGTTCGGCGCCAGAACCGAGCCGGCGACAGCCACTCCGGCACCCGTCACGGCTGACTTCTTCAGAAACTTCCGGCGGTTCAGCGCCATATCGGTACTCCTCGGGAGGAACGGGATCTCAACGCGCGTAGACCAGCGAACAAGAAAAAAGGCCACACGCGATAACGCGCGTAGATTCTGACCCGTACATTCCACACAGCAACAGACCCTCCAGGTTGCGATCTGGTGACCGGCTCACCGCGGCCCCCCACGCCAACCGGACCCGCGGTGACAGAGTGGGACGTATGACCGACACCCCCGCCCAGCCCCACCCCGCCGCCGTCCCCTACGGCACCCCCGAAGCCCCCCGCATCGCCGTCCTCGGCGAAGCCCACCTCGAAGTCGACCCCGAGATCGCCCGCCTCGGCATCACCGTCACCGCCCGCGGCAAGGACCGCCGCACCGCCCTCGACGACCTCACCCGCCGCAACAACACCGCCCTCGACCTCGTCAGAAGCTACGGCGACGCCGTCGAACGCCTCGAAACCGGCACCTTCTCCCTCACCCCCCAGCTCAAGGAGAAAGGCCGCGGCGAACGCGTCCACGCCTACCACGGCCGCGTCCACATCACCGCCGAACTCACCGACTTCACCACCCTCGGCGAACTCACCACCCGCCTCGCCGACCTCGACCTCACCCACGTCGACGGCCCCTCATGGGCCCTCCGCCCCGACTCGCCCGCCCACCGCGAAGCCCGCCGGAAAGCCGTCCGCGAAGCCGTCCAGCGCGCCCGCGAATACGCCGAGGCCCTCGGCACCACCCTCGCCGCCCTCGTCGAACTCGCCGACCTCGGCGCCGAGCCCTCCCCGCCCCTGCGCCCCGCCGCCTACGCCCGCACCATGGCCTACGCCACCGAGGACGCCGCACCGGCCCCCCTCGACCTCGAACCCGAACGCCAGCACATCCACGCCCAGGTCAACGCCCGCTTCACCCTGCACCCGCCCACCCTGTGAACGCCCCCGCCACGCCCGGCGCACGGCTCCACGACTTGACGAAAGCTCCATGACTGGTTGTCAAATACCTTTCATTCAAAGGCCGTTGGGTAGTCACGTGCCTCCAAGCCCCTACCAGCGGGTAAGCCCTAGGCTCGAACCATGCGCCGAGCAAAGATCGTCTGCACCCTCGGGCCCGCCACCGACTCCTATGACCAGATCAAGGCACTGGTCGAAGCCGGAATGGACGTCGCCCGCCTCAACCTCAGCCACGGCGACCACGCCGAACACGAGGAGCGCTACCACCACGTCCGCAAGGCCGCCGACGAAACCGGCCGCAGCGTCGGCCTCCTCGCCGACCTTCAAGGCCCGAAGATCCGCCTCGGCCGCTTCACCGAAGGCCCCGTCCTCCTCGAACGCGGCGACACCTTCACCCTCACCGTCGAACCCGGCACCGAAGGCACCCACGAGATGTGCGGCACCACCCACGCCGGCCTCGCCACCGACGTCACCGCCGGCGAACGCATCCTCGTCGACGACGGCAGAGTCACCCTCGAAGTCACCGCCGTCGACGGCCCCCGCGTCCACACCGAGGTCGTCGAAGGAGGCGTCGTCTCCGACCACAAGGGCCTCAACCTCCCCGGAGTCGCCGTCTCCGTCCCCGCCCTCTCCGCCAAGGACGAGGACGACCTCCGCTGGGCCCTGCGCACCGGCTTCGACATCATCGCCCTGTCCTTCGTCAGATCGGGACGGGACATCGACGCCGTCCACCGCGTCATGGACGAGGAGGGCCGCCGCCTCCCCGTCATCGCCAAGGTGGAGAAACCCCAGGCGGTCGACGCCCTCGACGACATCGTCGCCGCCTTCGACGGCGTCATGGTCGCGCGCGGCGACCTCGGCGTGGAGATGCCCCTCGAACAGGTCCCCCTGGTCCAGAAGCGCGCCATCGCCCTCGCCAGGCGCAACGCCAAACCGGTCATCGTCGCCACCCAGATGCTCGACTCGATGATCCACCACCCCCGGCCCACCCGCGCCGAGGCCAGCGACGTCGCCAACGCGGTGCTCGACGGCACCGACGCGGTGATGCTGTCCGGCGAGACCAGCGTCGGCAAGCATCCCGTCGAGACGGTCCGCACGATGAGCCGCATCGTCGCGGCCGCCGAGGAGCACATGCTCGCCGACGGGCTCCCACCCCTCACCGAGCACAACAAACCCCGCACCCAGGGCGGCGCCGTGGCCCGCGCCGCCGCCGAGATCGGCGACTTCCTTGGCGCCCGGTTCCTCGTCGCGTTCAGCCAGTCCGGCGACACCGCCCGCCGCCTGTCCCGCTACCGCTCCCCGATCCCCCTCCTCGCCTTCACCCCCGACCCGGCCACCCGCTCCCAGCTGAGCCTCACCTGGGGCGTCGAGACGTTCCTCGGCCCGCGCGTCGACTCCACGGACGCGATGATCGCCCAGGTCGACGAACTGCTCCTGCGGTACGCCCGCTGCCGCAAGGGCGACACGGTCGTCATCACCGCCGGCTCCCCACCGGGTGTCGCGGGCACCACGAACCTGGTCCACATCCACCACATCACCGAGGACGACGCGCCGAAGGGGTAGCGGGTCGGGGGTGGTCAGTGCTTGGGCCCGACGTGGGCATCCATCAGCGCGACGGAGGCCTTGCGGGCGACAGAGATGTTGTAGGGGTCGCTGCCGCGGGCCAAGGTCGTCCAATCGACCCCCACCCTGTCGAGCGCGTCCGTGTAGAGCCGCCGGATGTCGTCCGACTTGTTGGTGAAGAAGTACCGGGGGTACTCATAGCGCTTGCGCTCGCCACCGACGACCCGCGTCGTCCAGTTGATGACACGGCACCCGTCGGAGTGGATGAGCCCACGGATGAACTCCCAGGGGTGGACGTCGACGATGGCCTCCTGCCACGGTTCGAGGACGATACGGCGCTCGTGCTTCTTGCCGGGGCCGTGCTGGGGGAAGAGGCAGGGCCAGTGTTTGCTTGCGCTGGAGACCACGAAGCAGCCTTGCCTCCTCACCCGGCAGACGCTGTTGCTCGGACGTACGGCGCGCAGGGCGTTCTCGCAGGCGTCGATCACGCCGGGCCAGGCTTTGTCCAGGACGATCCGCATGTAGTAGACGCCCTTGCGGTGAGCGCTGATGCAGCCGTCGCCGAGATAGAGGCCCAGGAGGTAGGCGTACGCTGCGGGCTCTTCGGGCGGCCGGGGAACGGCGTCGCACCGAGGGCAAGATGGTCCCGGCCGGCGCTGGACGGGTTCGATGCGCCGCCGCCAATTATGGAGGGTGGCGCGAGAAACGCCGGTCTCTCTGCTGACCGAACCGAGGCTGCGCCCTTGCGCCATGAGCCCCAGGGCTTGAGAGCGTGTACGCATGTCATACATGTGGGCACTCTCTGCGATCAAGGGCGTGCGTGCCCCACGCAAAAGCGGATGTTCACGAGAACGTGGACATCCGCTTATAAATACTGACCTTGGAATTGAAGGAAAAGTGCCCCGGGTCGGACTCGAACCGACACTGTATGGGTTTTGAATCCATCGCCTGCTGCCAATTGGGCTACCGGGGCCCAGTGAATCGAAGGTTTCCATCGACCCGCTGCCAGACCACCTTACCGCAGCTAGGTACCCTCTTGTCAGCAGTACCCCTGCCCTGAACAAGGAGCCCACGTGACCGCCCCCGAGTCGCCCCAGCCCCTCGACGCGCCCGACGACGACAAGTCGCACGTGCCTCCGCTGACGACCCGTGTCGTCATCGCCGAGGACGAGGCGCTGATCCGCCTCGACCTCAAGGAGATGCTCGAAGAGGAGGGCTACTCCGTCGTGGGCGAGGCCGGTGACGGTGAGCAGGCCATCGAGCTGGCCCGGGAGCACCGGCCCGACCTGGTGATCCTGGACGTGAAGATGCCGAAGATGGACGGTATCTCCGCCGCCGAGAAGATCGCCGAGGAGCGTATCGCCCCGGTGCTGATGCTGACCGCGTTCTCGCAGCGCGACCTGGTGGAGCGGGCGCGGGACGCGGGCGCGATGGCGTACCTGGTGAAGCCGTTCAGCAAGAGTGACGTCGTGCCGGCGATCGAGATGGCGGTGTCGCGGTTCACGGAGCTGAAGGAGCTGGAGAAGGAGGTCGCGGACCTCACGCTCCGGCTGGAGACCCGCAAGCTGGTGGACCGGGCGAAGTCGATCCTGCAGACGGAGTACGGGCTGACGGAGCCGGCGGCGTTCCGGTGGATCCAGAAGACGTCGATGGACCGCCGGATGTCGATGCAGCAGGTCGCGGAGGCGGTCATTCAGGACGCCGAGGAGAAGAAGGCCGCGAAGGGCTGACGCGCGCCCCGCGCGGCCGTACGCACGAGGAGGCCCGCACCCCGGGACGGGGGTGCGGGCCTCCTCGTGTGTGGGCCGGTGGCTAGTCCTCGCCGAGGTACGCCTTGCGGACCGATTCGTCGTGCAGCAGGTCGGAGCCCGTGCCGGAGAGGACGATCTTGCCGATCTCCATGACGTGGCCCTGGTCGGCGAGGGAGAGCGCCGCCTGGGCGTTCTGCTCGACGAGCAGGATGGTGGTGCCCTGGGACTTCAGCTCGGCGATCGTCGCCATGATCTTCTGCATCATGATCGGCGAGAGGCCCATGGAGGGCTCGTCGAGCATGAGCAGCTTCGGCTGGGACATGAGCGCGCGGCCCATGGCCAGCATCTGCTGCTCGCCGCCGGAGAGGGTTCCGGCGGCCTGCTTGCGACGTTCGCCCAGGATGGGGAAGAGGTCGTAGGCGCGCTGGATGTCCTTCTCGATGCCGGGCTTGTCGCTGCGCAGGAAGGCGCCGAGGTGGAGGTTGTCCTCGATGCTCATGCGGGGGAAGATGTGCCGCCCCTCGGGGGAGTGGGCGAGTCCCAGCGAGACGATGTCGTGTGCGGGGACCTTCTTGAGCGACCTGCCGTTGAACTTGATCTGGCCGCCGACGGGCTTGAGGAGGCCCGACAGGGTGCGCAGGGTCGTGGTCTTGCCGGCGCCGTTGGTGCCGATGAGGGTGACGACTTCGCCGGCGTTGACCTTGAAGGAGATGCCCTTGACGGCTTCGATCTTGCCGTAGGCGACCCGGAGGTCCTCGACTTCGAGCAGTGCGGTCATCGGTCGTTCTCCTTGCCGGGCGCGGCGTCGGTGGTGGCCTCGGCGTGTGCTTCGGCGGCTTCGACTTCCGCGACCTCGTCCTTGCCGGGGGCGTCTTCGAAGGGTTCGCCGAGGTAGGCGGCGACGACGCGTTCGTCTCCCTGGACGGTGGCGCTGTCGCCCTCGACGAGCTTCTCGCCCTGGACGAGGACGGCGACGCGGTCGCAGAGGTTGAAGATGAACCGCATGTCGTGCTCGATGACGAGGACGGCGATGCCCTTGTCGCGGATGGCGAAGACGAGTTCCTCGGTGGCTCGTGTCTCCTGCGGGTTCATGCCGGCGGTGGGCTCGTCCAGGAGGAGGAGGCCGGGTTCGCTGGCGAGGGCCCGGGCGATCTCCAGCTTGCGCTGTTCGCCGTAGGGGAGGTTGCGGGCGAGGTGTTCGGCCTTGGCGTCGAGGCCGACGAACGCGAGGAGTTCCATGGCGCGTTCGCGGGAGGCGGCTTCGGCCTTGTGGAAGCCGGGGCCGCGCAGGAGGGCCGACCAGAGTCCTTCCTTGGTGCGGGTGTGGCGGCCGACGAGCACGTTCTCCAGGACCGTCATGTTGGCGAACAGACGGATGTTCTGGAAGGTGCGGGCGATGCCGGCGGCGGTGACCTTGAAGGACTTGGGCGGGAGGACCTGCCCCTTGTAGCGGACTTCGCCCTCGGTGGGGATGTAGAGGCCGGTGAGGCAGTTGAAGAAGGTCGTCTTGCCGGCGCCGTTGGGGCCGATGAGTCCAACGATCTCGCCGCTGTTGACCGTGAGGTTGACGTTGCGTACGGCGGTGAGGCCGCCGAAACGCATGGTCACGCCGCGGGCGTCCAGCACGGTCTCGCCGGTGGGGGCGGCCTTGGTGGTGGTCTCGGTGGTCATGGGTCAGGCCCCTGCCTTGCTGAGGACTGTGGGCGCTTCGGCTTCTTCGTGGAATTCGAGCTGGCGGCGCCGGTTGGGGATGAGGCCCTCCGGACGGAAGCGCATGAGGAGGACGAGCGCGAGTCCGAAGGCGAAGAGCTGGAGGTCGCCGAGGAACTGGAGCTTCGCGGGGATCAGGTAGAGCAGCGCGGCGCCGACCAGGGGGCCGCTGATGGTGCCCATACCGCCGAGGACGACGGCTGCGAGGAGGAACGCCGAGTTGGGCGGGACCACGTGGGCGAACTGGTACTGCTCGGGGGTCACGGTGTAGGTGACGTGGGCCTGGACGGTGCCGGCGAGGCCGGCGAGGGCGGCGCCGAGGGCGAAGGCGATGAGCTTGACGCGGAAGCCGTTGATGCCCATGGCGAGTGCCGCGGTCTCGTCCTCGCGGATGGCGATCCAGGCGCGGCCGATGCGGGAGTCGGCGCTGCGTCGGAAGACCACCACGACGACGAGCGTGATGAGCAGCATCAGGAAGAAGTAGTTGGCGAAGCGGGCGACGGTGAATCCGGCGATGGTGTGTTCGGCGCCGAAGTCGAAGCCCAGGATGTTGAGGTTGGGGATGGAGGAGATGCCGTTGGAGCCGTTGGTGATGTCGGGTCCGCTGGTGCCGTCCATGTTGAGGACGGCGAGGCGGAAGATCTCACCGAAGCCGAGGGTGACGATGGCGAGGTAGTCGCCGCGCAGTCGGAGGGTGGGGGCGCCGATGATGACGCCGAAGATCATGGCGACGACGGCGCCGAGGATGGCGGAGGCCCAGAACGGCAGGTGGAGGTCGAAGGGGGAGGAGGGGGAGCCGGAGACCATGGCCGCGGTGTAGGCGCCGACGCCGAGGAAGGCGACGTAACCGAGGTCGAGGAGGCCGGCGAGGCCGACGACGATGTTCAGGCCCAGGGCGACGGTGGCGAAGATCAGGATGTAGACGCCGATGGTCGCGTACTGGTCGTCGGACTGGGTGAAGGGGAACGCGGCTGCCGCGACGAACGCGCCGACCATGGTGATGGTGCGGTGGGTGGCGGTCAGTGCGGAGACGCGGGCGACCAGTCCGGCCTTGGCGAGGGCGGCGAAGCCGAACCCGGCCATGATGAGGAAGCCCACGAAGAGTTCGTCGTACTCGGTGCCGATGCCGTAGGTGAAGACGATCAGGCCGAGGGCGAGGGCCGCGACGATGATGAGGATCTCGGCGTAGGCGGGCAGCTTGCGGGCCGGGGCGGGGGTGCCGCTGGCGAAGGACGCCTTGACGACCGACCAGCCGTTGCGGGCGCTGACCTGGAACTTCTCCCAGCCGGTGTCCTCGTCGTCGGCGGTCTCGGGCTGCGGCCGTTCGAAGGGCAGCGCGAGGGCGCCGACGAGGGCGGCGAGGGTGACCAGGGCCGCTGTGTAGCCGCCGGGTTCGAGGTTGACGAGGCCGCCGAGCTGGACGCTGATGGCGAGGATCGTGAACCAGGTGGTGACGAAGGTGCCGAGTGCGGCCAGTTTGATGGCGGCGTCGGCGCCGGCGGGGGTGAGCCAGCGCAGGCCCGTGATGCCGTAGGAGGCCAGGCCGAACAGGGCGGTGAGGGCGCCGCCGATGAGGACGAGGACCTGGAGGCCGCCGGGGTAGCCGTAGACGGTGAGGTTGCCGGGGAAGGCGGCGGTCCACGTCCAGGCGAGGAAGGTGGAGATCACGGCGAGGACGCCGCCGCCGGTGGCGAGGGCGCGGCCGATGTTCTCGGGCAGGCCGATGAGTCCGCGGGCGGTGCTGTCGTGCGTGGCCGCGGGGGCGGTGGTGGTCTGTGTGGTCATCGGTGTCACGCCCTGTCCGACACGCGCTCGCCGAGCAGGCCCTGGGGCCTGAAGAGGAGCACGAGGATGAGGAGTACGAACGCCCAGACGTTGGCCCAGGACTGGCTGCCGAACTGTTCCATGCCGGGGATCTCGGCGATGTAGGCGGTGGAGAGGGCTTCGGCCAGGCCGAGGACGACGCCGCCGAGCATGGCGCCGTAGATGTTGCCGATGCCGCCGAGGACCGCGGCGGTGAACGCCTTGAGGCCGAGGATGAAGCCCATGCGGAACTGGACCTGGCCGTACTTGAGGCCGTAGGCGACCGCTCCGACGGCGGCGAAGGCCGCGCCGAGGGCGAAGGCGACCACGATGATGCGGTCGGTGTTGATGCCCATGAGCTTGGCGGTGTCGGGGTCCTGGGCGGTGGCCTGCATGCCGCGGCCGGTGCGGGTCTTCATGACGAAGTAGGCGAGGACCGCCATGCTGATCGGCGCGGCGACGAACAGGAAGATGTCACCGGTCTGGATGGTGACGCTGCCGATCTCGAAGGGGCCGCCCGCGATCTGCGGGAAGTTGACCGATTCCTTGGCGTCCGGGTACCAGGCCCACACCGCCTGCTGCAGGGCCAGGGAGAGGCCGATGGCGGTGATGAGGGGGGCGAGGCGGGGGGCCGTGCGCAGGGGCCGGTAGGCGAGCCGTTCGGCGCCCACGGCGGCGAGTACGGCGACGATGATGCCGCCGATGAGCATGAGCGGTAGTGCGACCCACATGGAGGTGCCGTCGGGCAGTACGTACAGGTAGACCGTGACGGCACCGAAGCCGCCCAGCATGAAGATCTCACCGTGGGCGAAGTTGATGAGCTGGACGATGCCATAGACCATCGTGTAGCCGATGGCGACCAGCCCGTACATGGATCCTAGTAGCAGGCCGTTGACCAGCTGCTGCGGCAGTTCGTTCACCGCATGTCCTCCGAGACTTTCGGATGTTCGACGAATGTGACCGGATGTGAGTCCGCGCGGGGCGCTCGATGGTGCAGCGCCCCGCGCGGCTCATGGATGTGCGGGTGGGATCAGCCGGTGTAGGTACCGGACTTGACCGCCTTCCACTCCCCGCCCTCGACCTGGTAGACGGTGAGCTGCTTGTTGGTCGTGTCGCCGTACTCGTCGAAGGAGACCTTGCCGGTCACGCCGTCGAAGGAGACGTTCTGCATGGCGGCGGTGATCTGGGCGCGGGCGTCGTCGGGAAGCTTGCCGTCGTTGTCCTCGACGACCTTCTTCACGGCTTCGATGATGGCCCAGGCGGAGTCGTAGGAGTAGCCGCCGTAGGCCGCGTAGGGCTCCTTGTAGCCCGCTTCCTTGTAGTCGGCGACGAAGTCCTTGGCGGAGGGCAGTTCCTCGACCGGGGCGCCGACGGAGGTGGAGAAGTCGCCGGTGGCGGCGCTGCCGCCGAGGTCCATGTAGGCCGGGTTGTTGATGCCGTCGCCGCCCGCCACGGGGATCTTGGCGCCGGCGGCCTTGATCTGCTTGGTGAGGGGGCCGGCCTGCGGGTACTCGCCGCCGTAGTAGACGACGTCGGCGCCGGAGCTCTTGACCTTGGTGGCGACCGCGGAGAAGTCCTTGGTCTCGGGGTCGATGTGCTCGGTGCCGACGACCTTGCCGCCGAGCTTCTTGAACTCGTCGGTGAAGGTGGCGGCGAGGCCGGCGCCGTAGGTCTTCTTGTCGTCGATGACGAAGACCTTCTTCTTCTTGGCGTCGTTGTAGAGGTACTGCGCGGCGAACGGGCCCTGGATGGCGTCCGTGGTCGCGGTGCGGAAGTACGACTTGTAGGGGCGGGCCTTCTTGTTCTTCCAGTCGGCGCCCTGGGTCAGGGTCGGGCCGGTGTTGGCCGGGGAGACCTCGACGAGCTTGGCGTCGTCGAAGACCTTCTGCATGGACTCGGCGACCGAGGAGTTCAGCGGGCCGACGACGCCGAGGACCTCCTTCTTGGCGACGAAGGTGGCCGCGTTCTGCTGACCCGAGGAGGGCTGCGCCTGGTCGTCGAGGGCTTCGATCTTGAAGGTTATGCCCTCGACGTACTTCTTCTTGTTGGCCGTCTTGACGGCCAGGTCGGCGGAGTTCTTGATGCCGAGACCCATGGCGGACAGGTCACCGGTCAGCGGGGCGTCGACGCCGATGACGACAGTGGTGCCACCGCCGGTGTCAGAGCTGCCCTTCCCCTCGTCGCGCGAGCCGCAGGCGGTGAGGGTGAGTGCTCCCGCCGCCAGCGCGGCGGTGATGGCGATGAGCGAACGTTGACGCACGATCAGTCCTTTCCCTGGCACGGCCCTCCCTGTTGGAAGCGACCGAGTCGAGCGCTGGGCCGAAGTCGTGACTTCGAATCCGTTGGCGCGGTGACTGGCGGTGACTCTAAGCGGGTGTAGGGAATGTGGAGGAGAGTCTGGCCAAGGCTGTGACGCTCTTGTTATGACACGAGGTAATGCAGAGCGGTACTCAGCGGGTGGATGCGCGGAATTCAGGCCGATTCGCCCTGTCCATATATTGAGAACGTGCAGGATCGGGTGGCGACTGCTCAGGAGTGTTCAGCCTTTTGCTGATGACGCGGAATCGTTGCCACAGGCGACGTACAGGGCGTCGGAGAGGTCCCTGGCGTAGCGCTCGCCCAGCATGAAACTGTGCACTTTCATTGCGCGCGCATTACGGAGAGTTACATCCAGGAAAGGCAGCCCGGCGTTTCCCGGTACTTTTCCGCATTCCGTGACGTGCAGGGTGATGACGATCTCGCGCGGTCTGCCGTGGGCCGTCCGGAACGGCGGACGCGGCTTCGAGGTCAGCCTCATGCCGGCGTAGGGCTGGGTCATGCGCTCGACGGAGACGGGCGGGCCGGAGCGCACCGACAGCCTCATCTCGAAGGCGAAGGTCCCGGGCGATGCGCCGGGGGTCGGGGCGAGTGCGCCGAGGTAGACGAGGCCGACGGCCTGCGAGGGGTAGGGGGTCGCGGTCGGCGGGCTCGGGGCGGGCCGGGTGGCGTACAGCGCCCCGCCACCGACGAGGACGGCCACGGCAGCCGAGGAGGCGAGCGCGGCGCGGCGGTGCTCGGCGCAGAACCGTACGAGCCGCCCGGGCCGGCGCGCAGGCCCGCGATCCCTCTCCGCGTCGTCCCACGCGCGCGTGCCCTCACCCGGCTCGACGGGGCCGACCCCGCTCACCGCCAGGGCCTGTCACCCGGACCGCCCTCGCGGTACCACTGCGCACAACTCGCCCTCGCCCGCCGGTCGATGAGCCGCTCCGCTGCCTGAGGGCCCGCGCGCATCTTCTCGGCCCGTGCGGCGTCGACGACCTCGCGCAGGATGTCGTACTGCCCGTTCGACAGCCCCATGGACTGGTAGTCGCCGTAGGTGTCGTCGTCGAGCGTCCTGCGCGACCAGTACGAGACGAGGCCGGCGCACAGCTCCTCGGGCGGGGTGGCCGACGGCGACGCCGGTCCGCTCGCCGTCCCGCCCGCCGCGCCGGCGTCCGTGTCCGACGCCCCGCACCCGGTGACCAGGGCGCCGATCAGCAGCACCGGTCCCAGGGCGGCCCTCCATCCGAGGGCTCCTCCCGTTCCCATGCCCCGAAAACTAGACCCGGCCGCCGCCGCCCGCCAGCGTCCGGCCGGTGGACTCGGCGGCGGGTCAGCTCCCCGTGGCCCGCTGGGCATCCGTCGGCGTGACATCGCGCAGCAGGCAGGTCAGCCGGGCCGTGCACACCCGCTTGCCCGCCTCGTCGCTGATGACGATCTCGTACGTGGCGGTGGAGCGCCCCCGGTGCACGGGCGTGGCCACGCCCGTGACCAGCCCGGACCGTACGCCGCGGTGGTGGGTGCAGTTCAGGTCGACGCCCACCGCGATCTTGGAGCTGCCCGCGTGCAGCATGGAGCCGACCGAGCCGAGGGTCTCCGCGAGCACGGCGGACGCCCCGCCGTGCAGCAGCCCGTACGGCTGGGTGTTGCCCTCGACCGGCATGGTGCCGACGACGCGGTCCGCGGACGCCTCCACGATCTGCACGCCCATACGGGTGCCCAGGTGCCCCGCGGAGAACATCGCGACCAGGTCGACGCCGAGTGCCGCGTACTCGTCGATGACCTCTTGCGGGAACGTGACGTGGTGCTGCTCGCCCATGGGGCTCCGTTCGTCGTCGACCGCCGCGCGCCGTCGACGGTCGTATACCGGCCTGACTGGCTGAGCAAACGCTCAGTCGGTCGCCGATTGTTCCAGACGGACCACGACGGACTTGCTGGCCGGGGTGTTGCTGGTGTCCGCGGTCGCGTCCAGCGGCACCAGGACGTTGGTCTCCGGGTAGTACGCGGCGGCGCAGCCGCGGGCCGTCGGGTAGAGCACGACCCGGAAACCGGGTGCCCGGCGCTCGACGCCGTCCTTCCACTCGCTCACCAGGTCCACGTAGGAGCCGTCGGCGACCTTCAGCTCCGCGGCGTCCTCAGGATGGACGAGGACGACCCGGCGGCCGTTGGTGATGCCCCGGTAGCGGTCGTCCAGACCGTAGATCGTGGTGTTGTACTGGTCGTGCGACCGCAGGGTCTGCAGCAGCAGACGGCCCTCGGGCAGCTGGGGGAACTCCACCGGCGCGGCGGTGAAGTTGGCCTTGCCGGTGGCCGTCGGGAAGCGGCGCTCGTCGCGCGGGGCGTGCGGCAGCGCGAAGCCGTTCGGGTCGGCCACGCGCGCGTTGAAGTCCTCGAAACCGGGCACCACGCGCGCGATGCGGTCACGGATCGTCGCGTAGTCCTTCTCGAACTCCTCCCACGGCGTGCGGCTCTTCTCGCCGAGGACGCGGCGGGCGAGGCGGCACACGATGGCCGGCTCGGACAGCAGATGCCTGCTCGCGGGCTCCAGACGGCCCCGTGAGGCGTGGACCATGCCCATGGAGTCCTCGACGGTCACGAACTGCTCGCCACCGCCCTGGAGATCCCGCTCGGTGCGGCCCAGGGTGGGCAGGATCAGCGCCCGAGCGCCCGTGACCGCGTGCGAGCGGTTCAGCTTCGTCGACACGTGCACCGTCAGCCGGGCCCGGCGCATCGCCGCCTCGGTGACGTCCGTGTCGGGGGACGCCGACACGAAGTTGCCGCCCATCGCGAAGAACACCTTCGCCTTGTCGTCTCGCATGGCCCTGATGGCCCGCACCACGTCGTAGCCGTGCTCCCTGGGCGGCGCGAAGCCGAACTCCTTCTCCAGGGCGTCCAGGAACGCCGGGGCGGGCCGCTCGAAGATGCCCATCGTGCGGTCGCCCTGCACGTTGGAGTGGCCGCGCACCGGGCACACGCCCGCGCCGGGGCGGCCGATGTTGCCCCGCAGCAGCAGGAAGTTGACCACCTCGCGGATGGTGGGCACCGCGTGCTTGTGCTGGGTCAGGCCCATGGCCCAGCAGACGATCGTCCGCTTCGAGGCGAGGACCATGCGCAGCGCCTCGTCGATCCGCTCGCGCGTGAGGCCGGTCGCGGTGAGCGTCTCCTCCCAGTCGGCGGCGCGGGCGGCCTCGGCGAACTCCTCGAAGCCGTGCGTGTGCTCACGCACGAACTCCTCGTCGACCGCGCCCTCGGTCTGCAGGATCAGCTTGTTGAGGAGGCGGAACAGGGCCTGGTCGCCGCCGATGCGGATCTGCAGGAACAGATCGGTGAGGGCGGCGCCCTTGAGCATGCCCTGCGGGGTCTGCGGGTTCTTGAACCGCTCCAGGCCCGCCTCGGGCAGCGGGTTGACCGTGATGATCTTCGCGCCGCCCGCCTTCGCCTTCTCCAGGGCGGACAGCATGCGCGGGTGGTTCGTGCCCGGGTTCTGCCCGGCCACGACGATCAGGTCCGCCTTGTACAGGTCCTCCAGCAGGACGCTGCCTTTGCCGACGCCGATCGTCTCGGACAGCGCGGAGCCCGACGACTCGTGGCACATGTTGGAGCAGTCCGGCAGGTTGTTGGTGCCGAACTCGCGCGCGAACAGCTGGTACAGGAACGCGGCCTCGTTGCTGGTGCGCCCCGAGGTGTAGAAGAGGGCCTCGTCGGGGGAGTCGAGGGCGTTCAGCTCCTCGGCGACGATGTCGAAGGCGCGCTCCCAGGACACCGGCTCGTACCGGTCGCCTCCCTCGGGCAGGTACACGGGGTGGGTGAGCCGGCCCTGCTGGCCCAGCCAGTAGCCGCTGCGGGTGGCCAGGTCGGCCACGGTGTGCGCGGCGAAGAACTCCGGGGTGACCCGGCGCAGCGTTGCCTCCTCGGCGACCGCCTTCGCGCCGTTCTCGCAGAACTCCGCCGTGTGCCGGTGCTCGGGCTCCGGCCAGGCGCAGCCGGGACAGTCGAAGCCGTCCTTCTGATTGACCCGCAGCAGCGTCAGCGCGGTCCGCTTCACCCCCATCTGCTGCTGCGCGATCCGCAGGGTGTGCCCGATCGCGGGGAGCCCCGCCGCCGCGTGCTTCGGCTGCGCGACCTGCGGCGCGTCCTGAACCGGATCACTCTTGGGCGCCTTGCCGGCCATCGCTGCTCCCCATTCGCCTGCGTGTGCTGTCGAGCCCGAGGTACGCCTTCGATCCTCGCACGTGTCACCGGCCGCGATCGAGATCGGTGCACGAGGAGGGTGCGGGGGTGCGGGCGGCGGGCGTGGTCCGAGTGTCAGTGGCACGTGGCAGGATCGGGTGCGTGGCAGAGACAGCATCGAAGAAGACCGACACGACCTCCGGCGGCAACCGTCCCCGGCTCATGCTCATGGACGGGCATTCGCTGGCCTACCGCGCGTTCTTCGCGCTCCCCGCGGAGAACTTCACCACCGCGACGGGCCAGCCGACGAACGCGATCTACGGCTTCGCGTCGATGCTGGCGAACACGCTGCGCGACGAGGCGCCCACCCACTTCGCGGTGGCGTTCGACGTCTCCCGCAAGACCTGGCGCTCCGAGGAGTTCACCGAGTACAAGGCGAACCGCTCGAAGACCCCCGACGAGTTCAAGGGCCAGGTCGAGCTGATCGGCGAGCTGCTCGACGCCATGCACGCCGTGCGCTTCGCCGTCGACGGCTACGAGGCCGACGACATCATCGCCACCCTCGCCACCCAGGCCGAGGCGGAGGGCTTCGAGGTCCTCGTCGTCACCGGCGACCGCGACTCCTTCCAGCTGGTCTCCGAGCACACCACCGTGCTCTACCCGACGAAGGGCGTCTCGGAGCTGACCCGGTTCACCCCGGAGAAGGTGTTCGAGAAGTACGGCCTGACCCCCGCGCAGTACCCGGACTTCGCGGCCCTGCGCGGCGACCCGTCCGACAACCTCCCCGGCATCCCCGGTGTCGGCGAGAAGACCGCCGCGAAGTGGATCAACCAGTTCGGTTCGTTCGCGGAGCTGGTCGAGCGCGTCGGGGAGGTCAAGGGCAAGGCCGGGCAGAACCTCCGCGACCATCTGGAGGCCGTCAAGCTCAACCGCCGCCTCACCGAGATGGTGCGCACGGTCGACCTGCCGAAGACGGTCACCGACCTGGAGCGCGCCCCGTACGACCGCAAGGCCGTCGCGATGGTCCTGGACACCCTGGAGATCCGCAACCCGTCGCTGCGCGAGCGGCTGCTGGCCGTCGACCCGGGGGCGGAGGAGGCCGACGCCGCCCCGCAGCCCGCCGCGGGTGTCGGGGTGGACGGCACGGTCCTCGCCTCCGGCGAGCTGACCGGCTGGCTCACCGAGCACGGCACACAGCCGCTGGGCGTCGCCACCGTCGACGCGTGGGCGCTCGGCACCGGCTCGGTCACCGAGATCGCGCTCGCCGCCGCCGGGGGAGCGGCCGCCTGGTTCGACCCGACCCAGCTGGACGAGACGGACGAGACCGCGTGGGCGACCTGGCTCGCCGACCCCGCCCGGCCCAAGGTGTTCCACAACGCCAAGGGCGCGATGCGGGTCTTCGCCGAGCACGGCTGGACCATCGAGGGCGTCACCATGGACACCGCCCTCGCCGCCTACCTGGTCAAGCCGGGCCGACGCTCCTTCGACCTGGACGCGCTGTCCCTGGAGTACCTGGGCCGGGAGCTGGCCCCCGCCGCCACCGCCGACGGCCAGCTGGCCTTCGGCGCGGACGACGGCGCCGAGGCCGAGGCCCTCATGGTGCAGGCCCGCGCCATCCTCGACCTGGGCGAGGCGTTCGGGCAGCGCCTGGAGGAGGTGGGCGCCGCCGAGCTGCTGCGGGACGTGGAGCTGCCGACGTCGGCGCTGCTGGCCCGCATGGAGCGCCACGGCATCGCCGCGGACCGCGCCCACCTGGAGGCCATGGAGCAGATGTTCGCCGGCGCCGTGCAGCAGGCGGTGAAGGAGGCGCACGCGGCGGCCGGGCACGAGTTCAACCTCGGCTCGCCCAAGCAGCTCCAGGAGGTCCTGTTCGGCGAGCTGGCCCTGCCCAAGACCAAGCGCACCAAGACGGGGTACACCACCGACGCGGACGCCCTGGCCTGGCTCGCCACCCAGACCGACAACGAACTGCCGGTCATCATGCTCCGCCACCGCGAGCAGGCCAAGCTCCGCGTCACCGTCGAGGGCCTGATCAAGACCATCGCGACGGACGGCCGCATCCACACCACCTTCAACCAGACCGTCGCCGCCACGGGCCGTCTCTCCTCGGTCGACCCGAACCTGCAGAACATCCCCGTCCGCACCGACGAGGGACGGGCGATCCGCCGCGGCTTCGTCGTCGGCGAGGGCTTCGAGTCGCTGATGACGGCCGACTACAGCCAGATCGAACTGCGGGTGATGGCGCACCTCTCCGAGGACGAGGGCCTCATCGAGGCGTTCACCTCCGGCGAGGACCTCCACACCACCGCCGCCGCCCAGGTGTTCGGGGTCGAGCCGGGCGCGGTCGACGCGGAGATGCGCCGCAAGATCAAGGCGATGTCGTACGGCCTGGCGTACGGCCTGTCGGCGTTCGGGCTCTCCCAGCAGCTGAACATCGACGCGGGGGAGGCCCGCGCCCTGATGGACGCCTACTTCGAGCGGTTCGGCGGTGTCCGGGACTATCTGCGCCGGGCGGTCGACGAGGCGCGGGCGACGGGGTACACGGCGACGCTCTTCGGCCGCCGCCGCTATCTGCCCGACCTCAACAGCGACAACCGCCAGCGCCGTGAGGCGGCCGAGCGGATGGCACTGAACGCGCCGATCCAGGGCACAGCCGCGGACATCGTCAAGATCGCCATGCTGAACGTGGGCCGCGCCCTGGAGGACGCCGGCCTCACGTCCCGCATGCTCCTTCAGGTCCACGACGAAATCGTCCTGGAGATCGCCCCCGGCGAGGGCGCCCGCGTGGAGGAGCTCGTCCGCCACGAGATGTCCAACGCGGTCCGCCTCCGCGCCCCCCTGGACGTCTCGGTGGGCCAGGGCCCGGACTGGGAATCGGCGGCCCACTAGGGCCTGTCGTCGGATCACGGGGAGGGGCCCGGACACCCACCGGGCCTCTCTCCGGGTCACCCGGCTGGCCCCCGTCGAGGCGACCCCCGGGGAGGGGCGGCGTGAGGATGCCCGCATGGGCATACGCACGCTCCGCCGCCGTACCGCGACAGCTGCCGGCCGCCTGCCACAGGCGCTCACCCGCCTGACCAGGGTGCAGCCCCGCTTCCCGTGGGCGCCCCACCGCCGCTGGGCGCACACCCTGCTCCCCTGGCGGCTCACCCACCCCCTCCCGGCGCTGCTGGGCCACGTCCCGCCGTACGCCCCCGGCGCGGCCCGACCCCGCATCCCCCGCGGCGCCCCCGCACGCCGCCGCCCGGTGCTCAGCGGCGGACCGAGCTGTCCGCCTCCGCGCCGGCTGCGGGCGCCGCAGCGGGGGCCGGGCGCCAGACCCTGACACCCGCGCCGTACAGCACCACCCCCAGCATCAGTCCGGCCCCGGCCCCGAAGCACACCGTCGGGATCACCTCGTACGGCTTGGCGACCGAACCCCGGAAGGCCCACCAGCGGGCCACCCGCTGCGCCGCCGCGACGACCGCGCACCCCCCGATCACGGCCCAGGCCACCCATCGGTCGGCCGGCGAGAGCACCGGCACACCCACGGGTTCGACCACCGGCTGCCGGCGCAGGGCCCGCACGAGGAACACGGCGATCACGACCGCCGCGACCGCCGAACCGCCGTACTGGAGGTACCAGTACAGGGGTGAGCCCGCGATCTCCTCGCCCAGCACCGGCAGCAGCCGCATCCCCCACCGGTCGAGATGGGTGAACGCGTCCCAGACGACGTGGGTGAGCGCACCGAGTACCGCGGAGACGTACCACCACAGCGCAAGCGACGGACTCACCCGCCGCACACCCGCCCCGCACCGCACCAGTGAGGCCACCCGCGCCCGCCGCCCCTTCGGCAGCAGCGCGACGAGCGGCTCACGGAGCACCAGCCACACCCCCACCAACGCCCAGGTGAACACCACGTCGACGGTGAAGACCCCGGCGAAGGAGTGCGTGACGTCACCGAATTCCATCGCCCCGGGCAGCACACTCGCCGCGTAATAGGTCAGATCGGGCGCGAACGAACCGGCGACGAGCACCGACGGCACGAGGCGTCCGCGCGCGCTCCCGTCCCCGCGCAACGCGGGCAGCACGGCTGCCGCATGGCTCAGCGTGAAAGGCAATTCGTCCCCCTGTGGCGGATTTTGTGGCGTTGTCCGTTAGTATGCGCGACGGGCGCCCCCGACCCGGCGTGCGCCCGCGCGACAGCGAACCGACAAGGGCAACCGGCGAAAACCGGGCGTGAACGGGTGCCCGGGCGACCGAAGTTGTCGTAGGGTCGCCTGGGCCGCCGCGCCGGTGTGTGCGGGGGCCTCCGGAAATCCGGACAGGAAAACGCCGGAAGAGGGCAACCAAATCCGGAACTCCGGAGTCGGTGTAGCAGAACGGGAAAGCTGCTCCGGAAAAAATCCGGAGAAGTTGTCCGAGACAGTACCAAAAGGGAAGAACGCCAAGGCGATCGACCACCGGGGAGGGTTCACTCAATGGCGGCGCAGTTCGGATTGAGGCTCCGCAAGGGGGCGGCCACCACCGCCCTGGCCGCGGCCACGGTAGCGGCACTGGCCGCGTCCCAGGCCCCGGGAGTGACCACCGACAGCGCCGGGAGACAGACCAGCGGGTCACCCTCGCCCGAGGCGACCACCTACTCCGAGGACACCGCGTCGGGCGACTCGCGCTACTACACGGACCTCCCGCCCCTCGACAGCCCCAACCCCTCGCCCGGCACGGGCGGCGGCTCGGGCGCGGTCGGCGCCGGCGAACGCGGCATCCCCGCGACCGTCCTCGACGCCTACAAGAAGGCCGAGGCGTCCCTGCGCGACTCCAAGCCCGGCTGCAACCTGCCCTGGCAACTGCTCGCCGCCATCGGCAAGGTCGAGTCCGGCCAGGCCCGCGGCGGCCGCGTCGACGCGAACGGCACGACGATCGGCAAGATCCTCGGCCCCCAGCTCAACGGCAACGGCTTCGCCAACATCAGCGACACCGACAACGGCGCGTACGACGGCGACAGCACGCACGACCGGGCGGTCGGCCCCATGCAGTTCATCCCCTCCACCTGGGAGTGGGCGGGCCGCGACGGCAACAGCGACGGCGCCAAGGACCCCAACAACGTCTACGACGCCGCCCTGGCCGCCGGCCACTACCTGTGCCGGTTCAACTGGGACCTGGCCGACTCCGGGAACCTGCGCAGCGCGATCCTCAGCTACAACAACTCGACGGCCTACTACAACACCGTCATGTCGTGGCTGGAGTACTACCGCAAGGGCACCCACGAGATCCCGGACGGCACCGGCTCGCTGCCCCGCACCCCGAGCGACAACGGCAACAGCGGCGGGAGCAGCGGGAACCAGGGCGGTTCCAGGCCCAGCCCCAGTCCGACCCCGCCGAAGACGGACAAGCCCGGAGGCCACAAGCCCGGTGGCGGCAAGCCCGGCGGCGGCTCCACGCCCAAGCCGCCGACCCCGCCCACCCCGCCGACCAAGCCGCCCACCAACACCGACACGGTGCACCACCTGGAGGCCGCGGGCCCGGCCAAGCTCACCGCGACGGCCGGCGACACCTTCACCGACCGGATCGCCGCCCGCACGGAGACCAAGGCGGGCAAGGCCGTGGCGAAGGTCAGGGTCCGCTTCACCGTCGTCGGCGACACGGACACCGCCTTCACCGGCGGCGAGAAGGTCGCCACCGTCGTCACCGACAGCACCGGCAAGGCCACCGCCCCCGCGCTCGTCGCCGGCGAGAAGGCCGGCGCCGTCACGGTCCGCGCCACCGTCGTGGGCCGCAGCGTGGCCGCCCTGGACTACACGGCGACCGTCACCGCCCGCCGGGCCGACGCCCTCGCCCGCACCACGACCACCGAGCTGACCTGCGTGGCGAACGGCGCGTTCGCCGAACAGGTCGTGGTCAAGGCCACCTACAAGGGCGCGGTCGCCGACAAGGTCGCGGCCACGGCGACCCTCATCAAGTCCCCCCAGGACCCCACCGAGAACGACAAGGGCCCCTACTTCGAGAACCCCGCCGACGGCAAGCCCCTCCGCACCCTGACGGGCCTCACGACCGACGAGAACGGCCTGCTCACGCTGCCGAAGCTGCACGCGGACGACGCCACCGGCACCTTCCTGCTCCGTATCGTGACCGAGGGCGGCGCGACCCTCACCGTCGAACTGAAGGTGGAGGCCGCCCCCGTGGAGGCGACCCCGACGGAGGCGACCCCCACGGAGTCCGCCTCGCCGAGCCCCAGCGCCTCGCAGTAGCCACCGCGCACCCGCGACGACGGCGCCCCTCTTCCCGAGGGGCGCCGTCGTTGTCCGTGCAACGTGTTCTCATCTCGCCCGGCCGTTGCTACGGTGCCCAACCTGACGATGTATCAGTTCCCGCTGCCGGCGGGCCCGACGGCCGGGAGGTCCGGATGCGCGCCCTGATCGCCGCCGCGAGCGGTCTCGCCCTGGCGTTCGCCCTGGTCCTCGCGCTCACGGCGCTGGGCACACCGACGGGGGAGACGTCCCCGAAACCCCTGCTGACGACGGTGCCCTCACATCCGTAGCCCAACGGCCGAGGCACCGCTGACGGCCCACGCCGACCGCACACCCCCAACCGCCCGGGAGGGAGGCCGAGATGCACCGCAGGGCCGCTCTGATCCTGCTCGCGCTCGCCGTGTTCTTCACCGCGCTGTCCCCGCTGACCCGCTGGTACGCCTTCCCGCGCCTGGCCAAGGTCCCCGCCGACCAGTACCAGGACATGGTCCTCGTCGCGAAGGACGCCACCCTCCTCGACTACGGCACCATGACCGAGCGCAAGGTCCCCCAGGTCACCATCGTGCAGACCCTCAGGGGCAACGTGGAGGCATCGGAGAGGATCGAGCAGACGGTGGACCGCGACGTGGTCGTCTGGGACGGCCTCTCGTACGTCCAGGGCCCCGACGGCGAGATGGTCTCCAAGATCCCCGAGCGCTACGTCTTCGACGCCCACACCCAGGAACCCGTCCACGCCCGCGGCGAGTCGGTCGACGGCGACCCCGTGCGCCGCGAGGGCCTGGAGTTCAAATGGCCCTTCCTCACCGAACCCCGGGACTACGAGTACTTCGACGCCCAGGCACGCCTCACCGCCCCCATCCACTACAAGGGCACCGAGGACTTCCGCGGTGTGGAGGTCTATTACTTCGAGCAGACCATCCCCTGGACCGAGGTCCCCTTCCCCCGGATCATGCCCGTCGAGGGCATCACCCGTGAGACGGTCGCCAGGACCGGCACGACCCGCTGGTACACCACGGTCCGCAAGTTCTGGGTGGAGCCGGTCACCGGCGCCCCCGTGTACGGCGAGGAGATCCACAAGGAGGAACTGCGCGGCGGCACCCTCCTCGGCGACCGCGCGAAGGTGACCGCGTTCGCCGGCCACGTGAAAATGCGCGAGGACTACATCGAACACACCGTCGACCTCGTCACGTCCCAGCGCCTCGTCGTCCTCCTCATGACCTCCTACCTGCCCTGGGGCTTCCTGGGCCTGGGCCTCCTGCTGCTGGCCCTCGCCCTCCACGCCGAGGCCCGGGGCCGCCGACCGGGCGGACCCGAGGCCGAGGAACCCGTCACCTCCGAGCCGGTCACCGCCTGAGCCGCGCGTTCGTGAAGCGGGTCGGCTCGGCCGCCGCCGGGTCCTCCGGCCAGGGATGCCTGGGATACCGTCCGCGCAGCTCCGCCCGAACGGCCCGGTACCCGTCCTTCCAGAACGAGGCGAGATCGGCGGTCACGGCGGCGGGCCGCCCGGCGGGGGACAGCAGATGCACCAGCACCGGCACCCCGGCGAGCACGGGCGACTCCCGCAGCCCGAACATCTCCTGAAGCTTCACCGCCAGCACCGGCTGCTCGGGCCGCGCGTAGTCGACGCGGATCCGTGACCCGCTCGGCACCTCGATCCGCTCGGGCGCGAGCTCGTCCAGCCGTACGGCGTCCCCGCTCGCCCACGGAAGCAACCGGCCCAGCGCCTCCCCGGCGTCGATCCGCCCGAGGTCCGCCCGCCGCCGGGCACGGCTCAGCTCGGGCTCCAGCCAGTCGTCCACGCGCGCGCGGAGGGCACCGTCGGAGACATCGGGCCAGGGCTCACCGAGACGCGCGTGCAGGAAGGCGAGCCGCTGCCGCAGCGACTCGGCGCCCTGCGACCACCGCAGCAGCCCCAGTCCTTCCGTCCGCAGCCCCTCCAGCAACGCCGCCCGTACGAGGTCCGGCTCGGGGTCCCGGATCGGCCGCACCGCCAGCTCCACGGCCCCCAGCCGCTCCACCCGCCGTGCCACGACGTCCCCATCGCTCCACCGCACCTCCGCGCTCTCGCCGTGCAGGGCCTCGGCCGCCGACCGCGCCACCTCCTCGTCGACGACGGCCGCGAGCCGCACACGCGCGTGCCCGGCGCCCACCGGCCGGTCCGCCACGGCCACCGCGAGCCAGGGAGCGTTCCGCAACGCCGACCCCTCCTCCAGCCGCGTCCGAGTCCCGCTGACCATCAGATGCGCCCCCGGCACCGCCTTCGCGACCCGCTCGGGGAAGGCCAGCGCCGCCACCGTGCCCACCAGCCACTCGTCCGAGTCGGCGGCCGGCGCACGGCGGCCGGCCGTGGTCGGGCGGTCGTCCGGGCTCCGCGGATCGCGGTCGCCGGTGGGCCGCGTGCCGTGCTCGCCACCGGGCCGCTGGGGGGACGGGCGGGACGTGTCCGGGGGCGGCGGGGCCACCGCCGCCCGCAGGCGTCGTACCTCCGCACGCCAGCGGCCGGTGTAGGCGTCACCCCCGCGCCGGGCCGCCCGCAGGACCGCCAGGAGGTCGTCGCCGTACTCCCGCGGCGGCTCCTCGCTCAGCAGCGCCACGACCTCCGCGGCCCGCTCCGCCCCCACCAGGGGCGCCGCGTCCAGGAGCGCCCGACCCAGCCGGGGATGCAGGCCCAGCCGCGCCATGCGCGCACCGCGCGGGGTGGCCCGCCCGGCGGCGTCCACCGCGCCGATCGCCGACAGCACACCCCGCGCCGCCGCCATGGCCCCGCCCGGCGGCGGGTCGAGCAGCGCGAGACCGGCGGCCTCCGGATCGCCCCAGCAGGCCGCCTGGAGGGCGAACGCCGTGAGGTCGGCCACCTGGATCTCCGGCGCCGGGAACCGGGGCAGACGGCCGTCCTCGGCCTCCGCCCAGCACCGGTACACCGTCCCCGGCGCCTCACGCCCGGCGCGCCCCGCCCGCTGCCGCCCGGCCGCCTGCGACGCCCGTACGGTCGTCAGGGCGCTGAGCCCGCGCGCATGGTCGACCCGCGGCTCCCGGGCCAGCCCCGAGTCGACGACCACCCGGACCCCCGGAACCGTCAGCGACGACTCCGCCACCGACGTCGCCAGCACCACCCGCCGACGCTCCCCACCGGCCAGCACCGCGTCCTGCACGGCGGCCGGCGCCCGCCCGTGCACCTGGAGGACGTCGACGCCGCCGAGAGCGCCCAGCTGCCCCGCCACCCGCGCGATCTCGCCCACGCCCGGCAGGAAGCACAGCACGTCCCCCGACCGCTCGGCGAGCGCCCGCCGCACCACCGAGGCCACATGCGCCGGCAGCGCCGGATCGACCCGCGTCCCGTGCGGCGGCCGCACCGGCCGGGACGGCGGCGCCCACACCACCTCGACGGGGTACGACACGCCCTCCGCCACCACGACCGGCGCGCCGCCCAGCAGCCGCGCCCAGCCCTCCGCGTCCGTCGTCGCCGACGCCGCCACCAGCCGCAGCTCGGGCCGCAGCGCCTCCCGCACGTCCAGCAGGAACGCCGCCACCGTGTCCGCGTCCAGATGCCGCTCGTGACACTCGTCGAGCACCACCACGTCGACCCCGGCGAGTTCCTGGTCCCGCTGCAACCGCTGCAGCAGCACACCGGTCGTGACGACCTCCACGCGCGTGTGCCGCCCCACGACCCGCTCGCCGCGCACCGTGTGGCCGACGCTCTCGCCGGGCCTCTCGCCCAGCAGCCACGCCATCCGCCGCGCCGCCGCCCGCGCGGCGATCCGCCGCGGCTCGGCGACGACCACCCGCCGCGCGGGTCCGCCGTCCAGCAGCCCGGCCAGCGCGAGCGGCACCAGCGTCGTCTTGCCGGTGCCGGGCGGCGCGACGAGAACGGCGGTGCCGTGCCCCTCCAGGGCGTCGGTCAGACCGGGCAGGGCGCCGCGCACGGGCAGCGCGTCCAGAGCGTCGTAACGGATCACGCCTCTCAGTGTCGTACGGACGCCGCGACGCCCCGCAGGTGAGCCGGACCGGCGGCCGTGCGCCTCAGTCCCGCGCGCACACGAAGATCGCGGTGCCCGGGATCAGGTTCCCGCGCAGCGGCGACCAGCCGCCCCACTCCGAGCTGTTCCACGCGGGCCACTCCGGCTCGACCAGGTCGATCAGACGGAGGTCCGCCGCGACGACGTCCCGGACGCGGTCGCCGAGCGTCCTGTGGTGCTCCACGTACACGGCCCGCCCCTCCTCGTCCTGCTCGACGTACGGCGTGCGGTCGAAGTACGACGCGGACACCGACAGGCCCTCGGGGCCCGGCTCGTCCGGGAACGCCCAGCGGATCGGATGGGTCACCGAGAAGACGAACCGCCCCCCGGGCCGCAGGACGCGGCGGACCTCCCGCAGCACCCGCACGGGGTCCGCGACGAAGGGCAGCGCCCCGTACGCCGAGCACGCCAGGTCGAAGGAGGCGTCCGCGAAGGGCAGGTCGCCCGCGTCGGCGCACACCAGGGGGAAGCCGCCGCCGATCCGCAGGGCGTGCTGGAGCTGCCGGTGCGACAGGTCCAGGGCGACGGGCCGGGCCCCCTGCGCGGCGAGCCAGCGGGAGCACTGCGCGGCCCCGGCGCCGATCTCCAGGACGTCCTTGCCCTTCAGCTCCTCCGGCGGCCCCAGCAGCTCCGCCTCGACCTCGTCGAGCCCCTCCGGGCCCCAGACGAAACGGTCGTCGCCGAGGAACGTGCCGTGCTCGGTCTGGTAGTCGTCCGCGTTCCGGTCCCACCAGCCCCGGTTGGCCCGGGAGCTCTCCGCCACCCCGGCCTCGCGCCGGGTGGCCTCGGGCTCGTCGGCATCGGGGGAGCCGGCGGCCGCCGGGGCGGTGGAGATTTCGTGGACATCGCGCTCTTGGATGATCGGCTCCCTCGTCGTACTCTTCCGTAACCCGAGTGGCGCGACGGCCCCAGAATCGCGTCACGGAAGGTGTGTCCCCGGCCTGCGCGGCCTCAGGGGGCAGGATTTGTGCCGGGTATGCGGCGTTCCGCCCCGGGTGGTGCGCCTTCGCGCATTGACCCTGCCTGGCTGCCCCCGTATGCTACAAGTTGCGCTGCGGGCCTGCGCACCTCAGACGTAGCAGGCTGCGCTCGCATCTGTTGTATGTCCCCTCGGTTGTCGAGGCGCCACCAGTGGTTTTGTGGCGCTTCCTTGGCTGTCCGGCTTCTGCAGAGCGAAACGGGCTCCCGGCGTAAGCAGTACCTACGACTTCAATGTCCGTACCGGAGCCCTTTCCCACATGACGAGCAGCACCGAGACCACCGCCACCACCCCGCAGGTAGCGGTCAACGACATCGGTAACGAGGAAGCCTTCCTCGCCGCGATCGACGAGACGATCAAGTACTTCAACGACGGCGACATCGTCGACGGCGTCATCGTGAAGGTCGACCGGGACGAGGTCCTGCTCGACATCGGTTACAAGACCGAAGGCGTTATCCCGAGCCGTGAGCTCTCGATCAAGCACGACGTCGACCCCAACGAGGTCGTCGCCGTCGGTGACGAGATCGAGGCCCTGGTCCTCCAGAAGGAGGACAAGGAAGGCCGCCTGATCCTCTCGAAGAAGCGCGCCCAGTACGAGCGTGCCTGGGGCACCATCGAGAAGATCAAGGAAGAGGACGGGATCGTCACCGGTACCGTCATCGAGGTCGTCAAGGGTGGTCTCATCCTCGACATCGGCCTCCGCGGCTTCCTCCCGGCCTCTCTCGTCGAGATGCGCCGCGTCCGCGACCTCCAGCCCTACGTGGGCAAGGAGCTCGAGGCCAAGATCATCGAGCTGGACAAGAACCGCAACAACGTGGTCCTGTCCCGCCGTGCCTGGCTGGAGCAGACCCAGTCCGAGGTCCGCCAGACGTTCCTCACGACCCTCCAGAAGGGTCAGGTCCGCTCCGGTGTGGTCTCCTCGATCGTCAACTTCGGTGCCTTCGTGGACCTGGGTGGCGTCGACGGTCTGGTCCACGTCTCCGAGCTGTCCTGGAAGCACATCGACCACCCCTCCGAGGTCGTCGAGGTCGGCCAGGAGGTCACGGTCGAGGTCCTCGACGTCGACATGGACCGCGAGCGCGTCTCCCTGTCGCTGAAGGCGACCCAGGAAGACCCGTGGCAGCAGTTCGCCCGCACCCACCAGATCGGCCAGGTCGTGCCCGGCAAGGTCACGAAGCTGGTTCCGTTCGGTGCGTTCGTCCGCGTGGACGAGGGCATCGAGGGTCTGGTCCACATCTCCGAGCTGGCCGAGCGCCACGTGGAGATCCCGGAGCAGGTCGTCCAGGTCAACGACGAGATCTTCGTCAAGGTCATCGACATCGACCTCGAGCGCCGTCGCATCAGCCTCTCGCTGAAGCAGGCCAACGAGTCCTTCGGTGCCGACCCGGCCTCGGTCGAGTTCGACCCGACCCTGTACGGCATGGCCGCGTCCTACGACGACCAGGGCAACTACATCTACCCCGAGGGCTTCGACCCCGAGACCAACGACTGGCTCGAGGGCTACGAGAAGCAGCGCGAGGAGTGGGAGCGCCAGTACGCGGAGGCGCAGACCCGCTTCGAGCAGCACCAGCAGCAGGTCATCAAGAGCCGCGAGGCCGACGCCGCCGCGGCCGAGGAGGGTGGCGACGCCGCCGGTGCGGCTCCGGCCGCGGGTGGCGGTTCGTACTCCTCCGAGGGTGCGGACAACTCCGGCGCGCTGGCCTCGGACGAGGCTCTCGCCGCCCTGCGCGAGAAGCTGGCCGGCGGCCAGAGCTGACCGCTCGCCGCTGAGGCATAGCCGATAACACGTCGGGCCCGCATCCCCTCCGGGGGGTGCGGGCCCGACGTGTGTCCGCGCCACCGCGTTCCGGCGCGGGTGGACCGCACGTCGGTGTGCGCGAGCCGCACTTCTCGATCGGGCCCGGGAATGCCGGGCCCGCGTACGGCGTTGGGACGTACGAACACGAGGAGGAGCGGTCACAGTGCTTGATCCGCAGGGTTTGTACGCATGGGAGCCGAAGGGCCTGGCAGTCGTCGACATGGCGCTGGCCCAGGAGTCGGCGGGACTTGTCATGCTCTACCACTTCGACGGGTACATCGACGCGGGCGAGACCGGCGACCAGATCGTCGACCGGCTCCTCGGCTCGCTTCCCCACCAGGTCGTCGCGCGCTTCGACCACGACCGGCTCGTGGACTACCGGGCGCGGCGCCCGCTGCTGACGTTCAAGCGCGACCGCTGGACCGACTACGAGGAGCCGAGCCTGGACGTGCGGCTCGTCCAGGACGCCACCGGAGCGCCGTTCCTGCTGCTGTCGGGTCCCGAGCCCGACGTGGAGTGGGAGCGCTTCGCGAAGGCCGTCCAGCAGATCGTGGAACGCCTCGGCGTCCGCCTCTCGGTGAACTTCCACGGCATCCCCATGGGAGTGCCCCACACCCGCCCCGTCGGCCTCACCCCGCACGGCAACCGCGCCGAGCTGGTCCCCGGACACCGCAGCCCCTTCGAGGAGGCCCAGGTCCCCGGCAGCGCCGAGGCGCTCGTGGAGTACCGCCTCATGGAGGCCGGCCACGACGTGCTGGGCGTCGCCGCGCACGTCCCGCACTACATCGCCCGCTCGCCCTACCCGGACGCCGCCCTGACCGTCCTGGAGGCCGTCACCTCCGCCACCGGCCTGGTCCTGCCGAGCGTCGCGCACGTCCTGCGCAACGAGGCGCACCGCACGCAGACGGAGATCGACCGGCAGATCCGCGAGGGCGACGACGAGCTGGTCGCCCTCGTGCAGGGCCTTGAGCACCAGTACGACGCCGCCGCGGGTGCCGAGACCCGGGGCAACATGCTCGCCGAGCCCGTCGACATCCCCTCGGCCGACGAGATCGGCCTCGAATTCGAGAAGTTCCTCGCGGAGCGGGAGGGCGAGGGCTGACACCTTCGGGGGCGCGCCCCTCGTACTCCCCCTCTCCACCAGCGGTGGGAGGCCCGCGCGGACCGGGCCTCCCACCGCCCCGTGCGGGGCTTTCGCCCACCCCCTAAGCTGCCGGGCATGCTGAAAGTGGGCCTGACCGGCGGTATCGGCGCCGGCAAGAGCGAGGTGTCCCGGCTGCTCGTGGAGCACGGGGCCGTGCTGATCGACGCGGACCGCATCGCCCGAGAGGTCGTCGCGCCCGGCACACCCGGGCTCGCGGCGGTCGTGGACGCCTTCGGGGAGGACGTGCTCGCGCCGGACGGCAGTCTGGACCGCCCCAAGCTGGGCTCCCTGGTGTTCACCGACCCGGACAGGCTCGCCACGCTCAACGCGATCGTGCACCCCCTCGTCGGCGCCCGCTCCCGGGAACTGGAGAACGCCGCCGCACCGGACGCGGTCGTCGTCCACGACGTCCCTCTCCTCACCGAGAACGGCCTCGCCCCGCTGTACGACCTGGTGATCGTCGTGGACGCGCCCCCCGGGACCCAGCTCGACCGCCTCGTCCGGCTGCGCGGCATGACCGAGGAGGACGCCCGCGCGCGGATGGCCGCGCAGGCCACACGGGAGCAGCGGCTGGAGATCGCCGACATCGTCATCGACAACGACGTCCCCCTGGAGGACCTGCGGCGACGCGTCCGGGACGTCTGGGCCGACCTGGAGCGCAGGGCACACCAGCCCCGGGCGGGGTCCGAACACGCACAGGAATAGCGCGCCCCCGGGGGGCGTTGAACCGTCCCAGCAAGGGAAGGACTCAGCCGTGCCCGAGACCAGCGGTTCCACCGGACGTACCCCGGAGACGCACGTCATCGACTTCCGCGCGGCCGAGCGGCTCCTCACCGCGAACGACCCGCAGGGCGCGGTCAAGCTGCTCGACCGGGTCATCGCCGAACACCCCGAGAACACGGCGGCCCGTCTGCTGCGCGCCCGTGCCTTCTTCGCCGCCGCGCAACTACGGCCGGCCGAACTGGAGTTCACGATCGTCCTGGAGCGCGAGCCGGACAACGCCTACGCGCACTACGCGCTCGCCCGCACCTACCAGCGGCAGGCCCGCCCCGACCAGGCCAAACGCCACTTCCGGCTGGCCGCGGCGCTCGACCCGAACCCGCAGTACCTGGAAGCGGCGCGGTTCGACTCCTGACGGCCGCCGACACCCCGACCTAGGGGTGGCGCGGGTCCGGCGGCTGGTACGGCGGGATGTCACGGCCCGGCTGGTAATGCGCGCCCTGGCGCATATGGCGCACGATCACCGCGACGTCGACGGCGGCGATCAGGAGCACCGCGCCGCACAGGGCCGCCCAGCCGGGGCGGCCGACGAGTGCGAAGGCCACGGTCCCGATGACCGCCCAGATCACACCCCACACGCTCAGCCAGAGCCGCATCCTCAGCGGGCTGCGCGCCGTCCTCGGTTCACTGCCGGTACGCATCGGGACCACCGTTCCTCACCGCGCCGGGCCACTGCTCCTCACCGCGCCGGGCCACCGTTCCTCACCGCGCCGGGCCACTGCTCCTCACCGCGTCGGGCCACCGCTCCCGCTCGCTTCCAGCGCGTCCCTTTGTCTGGTTCGTCCTACTCGGAAACGTACTCTTCGGCCCGTGCGTTCTCCAGAAGACGGTGTGGAGTGACGGGGGAGGCCGATGGTGCTGTGGGACGCGTTGCGGGCGGACGAGAGGCTCGCCGAGTGGCTGAAGGAGCTGGAGGAGGACGACGAGGAGGAGGCGCCGGCCGCGCCTCAGGTCCGGCTGCCGGACGCCGAGGAGCTCCCCGATGTCCTGCTGGACCTGGCCGTGCCGTACGAGGACGTCAACGACCTGGTCGCGCTGCGCCGGACGCTGGCGGAGGACGAGCAGGCGACCGCCCTTCTCGGACGGTGCGTACGGGGCCTCGTACGGGACATGGGCAGGATCGGCAAAGGGCTGAGACTGCGGCCGTTCCCCCTGGAGTCCGGTCCGCTGGGCCGCTACTTCCCCGTGTACGTCCTCGTCGCCGCCCTGCCGTACGTGCGCGCGTACCACCGTGAGCGCGGCATCCCCGAGGACATCTCCCGGCGCACCCTCGCCGACCTGGGCCGCGGTCTCGTGCTGCACCGCCGGAGGTACGGGGTGGGCGGGCTCGTGGCGCCCGGCTGGTTCGCGCTGCACTTCCACGGGGAGCTGTTCCAGCTCGGGCGGCTGCAGTTCCAGCGGGCACGGCTGGGTGGCCGGGAGGGTGTCGCGCTCGCGGCGGCCGGCCTGCCGCTGCGGCCGGGGGAACACTGTCTCGACCTGCACATACCCGACTACGCGGGTCCGCTGACGCCGGAGGCGTGCGACCGGTCGCTCGCGCTCGCCGCGGAGTTCTTCCCGAGGCACTTCCCGACGGAGCCGTACACGGCGGCCTGCTGCCACTCGTGGCTGCTCGATCCCCAGCTGAAGCGGTATCTTCCGGCGGACTCCAACATCGTCCGCTTCCAGGAACGGTTCCACATCACCTGCGGGAACAGCGAACCGGAGGACGAACTGCCCCTGCGCTTCGTGTTCGGCGACCCGGACCTGCCGGTGGAGACCCTGCCGCGCCGCACACGTCTCGAACGGGCGGTCGGTGACCACCTGCGGGCCGGGGGCCACTGGTACAGCGGGCACGGCTGGTTCGGGTTCACTCCATCGAGTGGTGAATGAATCGAGTGGTGGAGGAGGGGAACGGCCCGTGCCCGCCCGGCCGTTGGACGGGTATGGGCATGCGGAGGCGTGAGGGATTTCAGGGGACGGGACCGGGTGCGATCACCCCGGACGGCTGCGCGGTCGAGGTGTACTCGCGCCTGCCGGTGGGGGACGAGCCGGAGGTGATCGCCGCCGCGGCACCTGAGGGCGCCCGCATTCTCGAACTGGGCAGCGGTGTGGGGCGGATGACCCACCCGCTGATCGAACGGGGTTTCACGGTCACGGCGGTGGACGAGTCGGCGGAGATGCTGGAGCGGGTGCGCGGGGCGCGGACGATATGCAGCCCCATCGAGGAACTGGATCTGGGCGAGAAGTTCGACGTGGTGCTGCTCGCGTCGTTCCTCGTCCACACCGGGGACCCCGAGCAGCGGCGCGGGCTGCTCGCCACCTGTCTGCGGCACGTCGCGGACGACGGCATCGTGCTGATCCAGCGCGAGGGGGAGGACTACCACACGAATGTGCCCCGGGAGCGCGTCGACCCCCGTGGCTTCACGGTCCGTATCGCGTCGAACGAGCCGATCGGGGAGGGGGTCCGCTCGGTGCACGCGGAGTACCACTTCCCGGACGGCGAGTGGACCCAGACGTTCCGGGTGCGGCCGATGACGAAGGACCAGTTCGAGGAGGCACTGCGGGAGTCGGGGCTGAAGGTGGACGCGTATCTGACCGAGGACCGGACATGGGTGCGGGCGGTGCCGGTGGGGTGAGGGCGGGCGACGGTTGGGCGCGGAAGTCCGGCGGGGACCGATGAGTTCCGGGGAGTGGGCCGGTCTGTCTCTGTGACAAGCACGTCGCACCGCTTCCCACAGGAGACCTCATGTCCGACACCACCGCTCCCGCCGCCCGAGCCGCCACCGTCACCACGCTCCCGGCCTCCGCTTCCCGGGACGGCGCCGAGGCCACGGCCTCCGCTCACGGTTCCGGTTCCGGCTCCGTTTCCCCTGCGAAAGGCAGGGCGCGCAGCCGACGTGCGCGGATCTCGCTGGGCGCGCTGCAGATCGTGCTCGCGCTGTTCTTCGCCGGCGCGAGCGCGCTGCCCAAGCTGATCGCGCACCCGTCGGCCGCCGAGTCCTTCGAGACGCTCGGCTGGGGCAGCCCGGGGATGTACACCATCGGCGCGCTCGAACTGGCGGGTGCCATCGGGCTGGTCATCCCCGCCCTGGCCTCGGTCGCGGGGGTGTCGCTGAGCGCGCTGATGGTGGGGGCGTTCATCACGCAGCTCGCCGTCTTCGACGGGGAGTACGCGGCGACCCCGCTGATCCTGATGGTTCCGCTGCTCGTCATCGCCTGGACGCGACGGGAGGACACCGCCGGGCTGACGCGGCTGCTGCGGCGGACGGCGTGATCGCCGAGGCAGGTCACGGCGAGGCGAGGCCCGGCGGGTCGCCCGGTCGGTCGTTACTCTTCGCGGCGGGCGCGGGCGGCGTTCGCGGAGTCGGTGAGGCCGCGGAGACGTTCGAGTTCCCGGCGGTCGCGCTTGGTGGGGCGACCGGCTCCCCGGTCGCGGATCCCGGCGGGGGCGATCGCCTCACGAGGCGGGGGCGGCGGAGAGTTGTCGACGTAGCACTCGGCGGCGACGGGCGCGCCGACCCGCTTACGGATCAGACGCTTGACCACGACGATCCGCTCATGTCCGCCGGCCTGGCGGAGCCGCACCTCGTCGCCGACGCGCACGGCGTACGCCGGCTTGACCCGTTCGCCGTTGACGCGGACGTGTCCGCCACGGCAGGCCGTCGCCCCCATGGAGCGGGTCTTGACCAGGCGGACGGACCAGATCCAGCTGTCGATGCGGACGGTCTCGCCGTTCGTGGGCCGCGCGGCCTCGGCGGCGGCCGCCGCGGCACCGGGTTCCCGGCGCGTGGTGACCGGGCCGTCCGTCCGCTCGCCCGTACCTTCAGAAGCCATGCGTCGACCTTAGCTCCCGGTGCGGGCGGGGGACGAGATCACCGGCCGTACCGTGGAGACATGCGCAGCGGCGACAGCGATGGCGAGGGCTACGGCGACGATCTGCACGAGGACTGCCGGCACGGGGACGGCACGGGCGCCGGGGTCGGTGGTGGGAGTGGTCTGGACGCGCTCGACGCCCGCATCACCGGGTGCCGCGCCTGTCCTCGGCTGGTCGCGTGGCGGGAGGAGGTCGCGCGGACCAAGCGGGCGGCCTTCGCCGACCAGGAGTACTGGGGCCGGCCGGTGCCCGGTTTCGGGCCGCCCGACGCGGCGCTGCTGATCGTCGGGCTCGCCCCCGCCGCGCACGGGGCGAACCGCACCGGGCGGATGTTCACCGGCGACCGCTCGGGCGACGTGCTGTACGCGGCGCTGCACGACGTGGGCCTCGCCTCACACGGCACCGCGGTCGGCGTCGACGACGGCCTGGAACTCCACGGTGTACGGATCACCTCACCGGTGCACTGCGCGCCGCCCGCCAACAAGCCGACCCCCGAGGAACGCGACACCTGCCGCCCATGGCTGGTCAGTGAGCTGGAGCTGCTGCGGCCGTCGCTGCGGGCGGTGCTCGTTCTCGGTGCCTTCGGCTGGCAGGCCGCGCTGCCCGCGCTCGCGGAGGCCGGCTGGCGGATACCCCGGCCGCGACCGGTCTTCGGCCATGGCACCCGTGTGCCGCTCGACGGGCTGGACCTCTTCGGCTGCTTCCATGTCAGCCAGCGCAACACGTTCACCGGCCGGCTGACCCCGGACATGCTCCGGGACGTCCTGCGCACGGCGGCCGGAGCGGCCGGGCTGAGCGTCACCTCGTAGGGGCGTGAGCGGCCCACGGGGTTTGACCGGGCCCCGCTCCGGGGCGCCGGAAAAGCGGCTGCCAATGCTGTCGTACGCCGTCTAGGGTCGCGCAATGCCTCTCTATCCCGAGATCGAACCGTACGACCACGGCATGCTCGACGTCGGTGACGGCAACCGCCTCTACTGGGAGGTCTGCGGGAACCCGCGGGGCAAACCCGCGCTGGTGCTGCACGGCGGGCCCGGATCCCATGCCGGCCCCTGGTTCCGGCGACTGTTCGACCCCGTCGCATACCGGATCGTGCTGCTGGACCAGCGCGGCTGTGGGCGGTCCACACCGCCGGCGAGCGCGTACGAGACGGACATGAGGGTCAACACGACGTCTCATCTCCTCGCCGATCTGGAGCGGTTGCGGCAGCACCTCGGGATCGGGCGCTGGTTGGTGTGGGGTGTGTCGTGGGGGTCGGTGCTCGGGCTGCGCTATGCGCAGACGCATTCGGGTGTGGTGTCGGAGCTGGTGCTGACGGGGGTCGCCTCGGGTTCCGACGCCGAGGTCGCCCTGCTGACCCGGGGGCTCGGACGGTTCTTCCCGGAGGCGTTCGAGCGGTTCCTGGCGGAGGTGCCCGAGGGTGAGCGGCAGGGCAACCTCGCCGCCGCGTACAACCGGCTGCTGGAGTCGCCCGACGCGGAGGTGCGGGCGCGGGCGGCGCGGGCCTGGACCGACTGGGAGACCGCGATCGCGGCGGAGCCGCCCCGCTCCGTACCGCGCTACGAGGACCCCGTGTTCCGCTACGGCTTCGCCCGCACCGTCACCCACTACTGGGGCAACGGCCACTTCCTCGGCCGGCGCGGCGGAGACGACGGTGTGGTGCTGCGCGATGCCGGGCTGCTCAAGGGCGTCCCCGGCACCCTCGTGCAGGGCAGCCTCGACCCCGGCAACCTCCTCGGCATCGTCTGGCGCCTCCACCATGCCTGGCCGGGCAGCGAGTTGGTTCACGTGGACGACGTGGGCCACGACGCGGGCGCGCCGGACATGACACAGGCGCTGGTGGAGGCGACGGACAAGTACGCCAAGGGGTGAGACGACGACGTCGAAGGGGCGGAGGGGGAGGGGCCCGCGACCCGTTTCCCTAGCCCTGGCCCCTGCGCTCCGCGGCTGCCGAGTCGCCGTCGCCTCCGCCCGTCTGCCCGCGGTCGCCCTCGCCGCCGTCCCCCGTCTCGTCCTCGTCGAAGAGGTGTCGGACGGTGGAGCGGTAGTTGGTCCGGACGTGGGCGAGGGCGTGGGTTCGGGCGCGGTCCGGGTCGCCGGAGGCGATCGCCTCGTACAACTCGCGGTGCTCGGTCAGCAGTTGCGGCCACTCCGTGTTCCGGCGGGTGAGCCAGCGCAGACGGCCGTCGACCGGCTCCATGACGGAGATGAGCAGGCTGTTGCCGGCCATGGCGAGCACACGGTCGTGGAAGCGCGTGTTGATGTCGGTGATCGCCTCGGCGTCACCGGCGCTGGTCGCGGCCGCCGCCCGGTCGAGCAGGGCCGACAGCTCCGCCAGGCTCTCCGGGGTGGCGCGGGTGGCGGCGAGCCCGGCGGCGTACACCTCCAACGCCTCCCGCAGTTCGAAGAGTTCCGCGACGTCCGCCCGGGTGAGACGGCGGACCACCGTGCGGCGCGGGGTCTCGAAGAGGACGAAGCCCTCGGCGACCAGCGCGCGGATCGCCTCGCGGACCGGGACCCGTGAGACCCGGAAACGATCGGCCAGCTCGCGCTCGACCAGCCGGTCGCCCGGGCGGAGCCGGCCCGCGATGATGTCCTGCCGCAGGGTCCCCAGAACGCGCTCGCGGACCGCGCCGAGAGGACCGAGGGGTTCGATCTTCGCTCCTTCAGGAGCCAGGGAGCTCATGGGGCCATCCTCGCCGACGCCGGTGGTCTTTTACGCGTCGTTAACCACAGCGACATCGGTCCGAACGGTTGACGGGAGGACCATGACCGCAGTTTGGTATACCAAAACTCCCACGCGCGGCCCGCTCCCTCCCCGTCTCCTCCTCTCGCTCCCGGAGGCCCCGTGTCCCTCGCCGACCCGGCCGAAGCAACCGGCACCCCCGCGTTCGTGCCCGACCCCCGACTGACCAACGAAGATCTCGCCCCCACCGGCAAGCGCACCTGGAAGGTCTTCGACCTCTTCGCCCTGTGGATGTCCGACGTCCACAACCTCGGCAACTACACCTTCGCCGCCGGACTGTTCGTCCTCGGCATGAACGTCTGGCAGGTCTTCACGTCGCTGCTCGTCGGCTTCGTGATCGTCTACATCGGCATGAACTGGATGGGGAGGATCGGCCAGCGCCACGGTGTGCCGTTCCCCGTCGTCAGCCGCATCAGCTTCGGTGTCTGGGGCGCCAACATCCCGGCCGTCATCCGGGCCGTGATCGCCATCATGTGGTACGGCATCCAGACCTACCTGGCGTCGGTCGCCGTCAACATCATGCTGTTGGCCGCCTGGCCCGGCCTGGAGTCCTGGACCCACAGTTCCTTCCTCGGACTGCACCAGCTCGGCTGGGTCACCTTCGTCGCCCTCTGGCTCATCCAGGCCGTGATCATCAGCCAGGGCATGGAGTCCGTGCGGAAGTTCCAGGACTTCTGCGGCCCCGCGATCTGGCTGGTCATGATCGCGCTCGCGGTGTGGGTCCTCGCCAAGGCCGGCTGGACCATCTCCCTCACCTCGACCCCGCACCCGGTCTCCGTCGGTGAGCAGTGGCGGCAGTGGTTCGGCGCGATCGGACTGGTCCTCGCCACCTACGGCACCCTGATGCTCAACTTCTGCGACTTCTCGCGCTTCGCCCCCGACTACCGGACCGTCAAACGCGGCAACTTCTGGGGACTGCCGATCAACTCCACCGCCTTCGTGGTGGTGTCGGTCATCGTCACCGCCGGCTCCATCGAGGTGTTCGGCAAGGCGATCACCGACCCCGCGTACCTCGTCGCGGAGATCGGCAACACCTGGATCCTGGTGCTGGGCGCCCTGACCTTCGCCGTCGCCACCATGGGCGTCAACATCGTCGCGAACTTCGTCTCCCCGGCGTACGACCTCGCCAACGTCTGGCCGCAGAAGATCAGCTTCAAGGTCGGCGGCATGATCAGCACGGTCGCGGCCCTGGTCGTGACCCCGTGGAACCTGTTCTCCAACCCGACCGTCGTCAACTACTTCCTCGGCGGCCTCGGTGCGTTCCTCGGCCCGCTGTTCGGTGTGATCATGCTCGACTACTTCTGGATCAAGCGGGGACGCGTCGACGTCGACGAACTGTTCAACGCGCGGCCCGGCTCCCGCTACTACTACCGCAAGGGCGTCAACCCCAAGGCCCTGTGGGCGTTCCTCCCCGCGGCCGCCGTCTCCGCCGTCCTCGCGCTGGTGAAGGACTTCGGCGCGGTCGCCCCGTACTCGTGGTTCATCGGAACGGCGCTGGCCGCCGGGCTGTACGCGGTGCTGTGCCGCGACGAGCGTGCCGCGCAGGGGGCCGCCGAGGCCGGGCCGACCGTCGCCGTGGAGGTCTGAGAAACGTGCGGATCGTCGTCACCAACTGCAACACCACGCAGGAGATGACCGAGGAGATCGTGCGAGGTGCCCGGGCCGCCGCAGGCCCGGGCACCACCGTGACCGGGCTGACCCCGGCGTGGGGGCCCGAGTCCGCGGAGGGCTGGCTCGACAGCTATCTGTCGGCGGCGGCCGTGCTCGACACCCTGCGGACGTACGACGAGCCGTACGACGCCGTGGTCATGGCCGGGTTCGGTGAACACGGGCGGGAAGGGGCGCGGGAACTGCTGGACGTCCCCGTCGTCGACATCACCGAGGCCGCCGCGCACCTCGCGTGTCTGCTGGGGCGGCGCTACGGGGTGGTCACCACGCTGGAACGGTCGTGCGGGCAGATCGAGGACAGCCTGGAGACGGCCGGGGTGGCGCGGAACTGCGCGGGGGTGGTCGGGACCGGGCTGGGCGTCCTCGACCTGGACGACACCGACCGCACGGTACGGGCCTTCGTCAGCGCGGCGCGGCGGGTCCGGGAGGCCGGCGCGGAGGTGCTGGTGCTGGGGTGCGCCGGGATGACCGGGTTGCAGCGGGTGGTGGGGGAGAAGGTGGGGGTTCCCGTGGTGGACGGAGTGGGGGCGGCCGTGAAGCTGGCGGAGGCGTTGGTGGGGCTGGGGCTGGAGACCAGCCGGGCGGGGGCGTATGCGAAGCCGCTGCGGAAGCGGCGGGCGTGGGGGAGGGGGCGGGGAGGCGCGGTGCAATGAGGTGATGGGCGGCCTGCCGTGCCGTCGCCTCCCCGCGCCCGTTACGGCTCCGGTACCACCGCGGTCGCCGTGATCTCCACCAACTGGCCCGGGTAGCCGAGGCAGGCCACGCCGAGGAGGGTCGACGAGTGAGGGCCGGTGCTGAGCCCGGATGCCTCGACGACGTCCCAGACCGAGGAGAGGACCTGGGGCTCGCTGCTCACCACGTAGACGTCGGTCGCGATGACATGGGCGAAGTCGCTGCCCACCGCGCGCAGTTGCTCCCCGAGATTCGCCAGCACCCGCTCGGCCTGCCGTACGGGGTCACCTTCGCCGACCAGCTTCCCGTCGGCATCCAGGGGAACGGAGCCGGCGAGGAACGCGAGCCGCGTCCCGGCCTCGACGACGGAGGCGTGCGAGTAGACCGGCGGCGGGAAGAGGCCGGGGACGGTGACGCGCTTGATCATGAAAGGCTCCGGTGCGTTGGTCGGGAGTGCTGGGGCAACCTGTCGATGATGCGAAGTACGGGACGCGAACGCATCTGGAATTCCCGGCCGTTGACCGTGCCGTGCCCCCTTCCCGGCCTGCCGCCGAGTGCCGGACCCCTGTCGATAATCGCTCGACATCCCGACGTCCGGCACCCCATGCTCCGTCCATGTGTGTACGCATGCGCGCGAAGCCCTTGGGACGCTTCACGGCGGCCGACTCGTAGCGGGCCCGAGCCGGAGATTCCGGCGAGCCCCAGGAGGTCAGCCATGTCACGCACCGTGCACCACATCCGCAGCCGGCACCGGAGGATCCCGGCATACTGGGCGGCCGGGCTGCCGGGCCCGTGGACCGCGCACACCCTCACCGGGCTCCGCTACAGCGGGGCCGAACTGAGGCGTGCGCGCCGGGAGGGACGCCGCCCCCGGCCGACCCGCGTCGTTCGTACGTTCACGTCCTACCGGTACGCCCGGGCCGTGAACCAAGACTTCTGGAACCCCTACGAATCCCAGGCCCGGGCCGCCCTGCGCGCCTTCCGCACCACGGCCCGCACACACCTGCGCGCAGCCCCGCCCGGCGGCCTCGTCGCCGCGGCCGAAGCCCTCGACCATCCCCCGACCCGGCACCGCCACCGCAACCTGTGGGAAGCGTGAGGCAGGAGAGACGGTAGCCCCGGGGAGGAATATCCCTTCGAAGAAGCCCGTGCCCGGCTGCTACCTTCCAGGCGTGGCGAAACTCAATCAGATCATCGCAGTCGAGAAGGGCGTCAAGTCCAAGTCCCAGCAGGACCTGACGGCCGCTCATCACGGGCTGCAGAAGCCTGCCCTGCTGGCCGGCATCGCGCGTACGTATCAGCCGAAGGACGAGGAGGGTGAGCAGTTGCCGCCCGAGTCGACCCGGGTGCAGGTGCGGGCGGAGGACGTGCTGCGGGAGACGGCCGCGATCCTCACGCGGCTGTTCGATGTGACCGCCACGAAGGACTGGGCCAACTGCACGGCGAGGGCGGACGTGACGGTCGACGGGCGGGTGCTCGTCGCCGACGTGCCGGTGGCCTATCTGCTCTTCCTGGAGAAGCAACTCGGCGAGATCAACGCGCTCGTGCGGAAGCTGCCCGTGCTCGACGCCTCCGAGGCGTGGGTGCAGGACCCCTCGACCGACGCCTGGAAGACCGAGCCCGTGCGGACGGTGCGGACCAAGAAGGTTCCCCGCAACCATGTGAAGGCCGAGGCGACCGACAAGCACCCCGCGCAGGTCGAGGTGTACTACGAGGACATACCGGTCGGCTACTGGACCACCGTGAAGTTCTCCGGCGCCCTCCCCGCCCGCCGGGTCCGGGAGATCCTCGACCGGGTCGAGAAGGTGCAGCAGGCCGTGAAGTTCGCGAGGGAGGAAGCGAACGGCGTGGACGTCGTCGACCAGCGGGTCGGTGACGCGGTGTTCGGCTACCTGTTCGGGTAGCCTCACAGACTCCCCGCCCGATGTTTCGGGCGGGGTGCGCGAGGAGCGCAAGCTGAAGCTGAGGCTTGTCGTGAAGGAGCGGTCCGTACCCGCCAAAGATCTCAGGGACGGGCCGTGCTCAATCTCAGACTATTGCTCCAGACTCAGTATTCGCCGCCGATCGCCGCAACGACCGGACCCAGGCCCCGGGACGTCGAAATGCCGGTTCAAGTCCGGCCCGCACAGCTCGATGTGCGGTGGTCCAAAGGCAGGACGCGACGACATGACGACTGACCTGGGTTCTCCACCGTCGCGGCGTGCCGTATGGGCGGCATCTCAGGGCCCGGGGGCCGGCTACGCCCTCGGGCCCGCTTCTGTCTCCGGGCCGTGGGAGTACTGCCCCGGGCCATAGGAGTGCTGTTCCGGGTCATGGGAGTGCTGCTCGGGGCCATAGGAGTGCTGTTCCAGGTCATAGGAGTTCTGGTGCGGACCATGTGAGTTCCGGCACAATCCTGTGCGCTCCCGCGGTAATTGCGTTCATAAAGAACGTGGCCTTTCCAAGTATCGTCACATCGCGGTAATACGAGCGTTCCACAAACTCCTGATCCGGGACCTACCGTGGACATCACGGCCCCCACCCGCGCCCCGGCCACCGTCGCCCGAAGGCACACCTCCGCCTCCCCGACGACAGGAGCCCCGTGTCCCGCCCCGCACACCGCACCGCCCTGCCCCCCTGGCTCGCTCATGCTCTGCGTGCGCAAAGGGGGCCGGTGCCCTGGAACGCGGTGGTGCGCGGAGCACTGGCCGCAGGGCCGCTGCTCACCGTCGCCCTGCTCACCGGACACCCCTCCGTCGGGGTGGTCGCCGCGCTCGGCGCCATGCTCGCCGGGATCAACGACCGGCCCGGCAGCCGCCGGGTCTCGGTGCAGCGGCTCGGCGTGCCCGCGCTCGCCGGTGCCGCGGGACTGCTGGTCGGGACGTACGCCGGCCAGTACGCCGGGGCGGTGGTCCTCACGCTCCTGCTCACCGCGCTCGGGTTGCTCGCCGGCGGTATGAGCGCCGTCGGGCCCGTCGCCTCCGGTGCCGGTACCCAACTGCTCGTCGCCGCCGCCATCGGGGCCGGGATGCCCCTGCCGGAGACGGGGTGGCAGCGGGCGCTCGCCTATCTCGCCGGGGCCGGATGGCTGCTCGCCCTGCGCCTCGCCCTGCCCACCCCCGGGGCGCTGACCGGCGGCGACTACCGGTTCGACGGGGAACGCGACGCCGTCGCCGCCGTGTACGACGCGATCGCCGCGCTGCTCGACGCCGTCGGCACACCCGACGCGACCGCCCGCCGGGCCGCGCTCACCGCCGCTCTCGACCACGCCCAGGACGCGCTCGCCGGGCCCCGGCTGCGGCGGTACGCCAGCTCGTCGACCGAACGGCGGCTGCACGCCCAGTACGCGGCCGCCCTGCCGCTCGCCGAGGCGGCCACCGCGCTGGCCTGGGCCGGGGACGACGTCGTCGGCCGCGCCTCGGAAGGACCCCGGCGCCTCGCCGAGGCCGTGCGCGGCAACACCGCCACCGGGCCGCTGCCCGCGCCCTCCCGCTGCGCGCCCGCGCTGCGCGCCCTCGACGACGCGCTGCTGCACGCCGCCGAGACCTTCGACCGGGGCGACGCACGCACCCTCCATGCCCGGCCCCGTACCGTCGGATCGCTCCTCGGCCTGGCGCTCGGGGCCGGTGGCCGCGAGTACGGGCTCCGCGTCGCCCTCTCCTTCGGCGCCGGCGCGGCCGTGGCCCAGGCGCTGCACCACGAGCACTGGTACTGGCTCCCCGCGACCGCCGTGTTCCTGGTCAAGCCCGACCTCGGGCCGCTCGTGTCCCGGGTGCTGTGCCGGGCGGCCGGGACCGTACTGGGCGCCGTGCTCTTCGCCGGCTTCGCCGCCGTACTGCCCCGGCCGGAGGGCCTCGTCGCGCTGGTCGCGGTCAGCGGCGCCCTCATCCCCGTCGCCACCCGGCACTTCGCCGCCCAGACCGCCGTCGTCACCGTGCTCGTCCTCGCCCTCGTCATGGTCGGCGGCGAGCCCCAGGCGTCCTGGAGCCGGATCGGCGAGACCCTGCTGGCGTGCGCCATCGTCCTGATGGTCGGCCATCTGCCGATACCGAAGGGGCAGCGCGGCGGCGCCGTACGCGCCCGGCTCGGCGAAGCGGCCACGGCCGCCCACGCCTACCTCGCCCACGTACTGGAGTCCGACGACCGCGCCGCCCGCTGGACCCTGCGCCGCGAGGCATACCGCACCCTCGCCGGCGCCCGCACCGCGATCGCCCTCGCCGGGGCCGAACACCCCACCCTGGCCCGGCACAGCGAGGGCGCCGACGAGATCGCCGCCGTCCTCGAACAGCTCGTCGACACCACCACCGCCTGCGCGGTCCACCTGGACGACACCGGACGGCTCGGCCGCCACCACACCGAGCAGCTCACCGCCCTCCTCGTCCAGCTCGCCCGCGCTCAGCGACACACCGGTATCAGCCTCCCGGACGCGCCCTACGCGCCCGACGCGACCGACGCGCTGAACGGGCCGGGGTCCGGCGGGCCGGCGGTGCGAAGGGGCGTGGGACCGGGGCTCACGGCGTAAGCAAGGGCTCATCACGCCCAACAGCCCGGCCCGCGCGAGCTTGCGCGCGAATGCTCCCCGTCAGGCCGCATGAGGTGGGCCTTCTCCGGTACCCGACGTACGCCGTTGACCATGGGTGAGCCGCTGTCCACGCACGGTGAGAGGAGCTGCTGTCACGACGCGTACGAGAGGTGGCACGTAATGTCACCGGAACGTGTGGTTTCTGCGAGGTATCTCACGCTCCGGCATTGACCCCGTGTCAACTACGTCTCAGTAGCGTCACTGGAAGAGCCGTTCAGGCCATGGTTGGCGTTTAACTCTACGAGTACAGCGCTACATGGAGGTGCAGGGTGAACGTGCGAACGGTGCTGGGGCGCTTTCCCGCCGGTGGGCCGCGCGGCTCGTGGCCGGCCGAGGAGTTGGCGCACGCCGCCCGCCTGGAGGGGCAGCAGGCGGAAGTCGTGATGGACATAGCGACGGACATGTTCCTGGTCATCGTGCGCGGCGCCGACACCGCCGCGGCCGCCCCCGCCTGAGTTCACCCCGCCTTCGGGGCGGGCACCTTCCCCACCGGTACCTCGACCGCGAACTGCTCCGCCTGGAGCGCGTACAGCTCCGCGTACACCCCGCCCTTGGCCAGCAGCTCCTGCGGGGTGCCGGACTCCACGAGACGGCCCTGGTCGAGGACGTGCACCAGGTCGGCGTGGCGTACGGACGCCAGCCGGTGCGTGATGAGCACGACGGTCTGCCCGGTCCCGGCCAGGGCGCGGATCTTCTCGAAGACCTCCAGCTCGGCGCGCGCGTCCAGGGCGGCGGTCGGCTCGTCCACGATGAGGATGCGCCCCCGCCGGTACGCGGCCCGCGCGATCCCGAGGCGCTGCCACTGGCCGCCGGACAGCTCGTGCCCGCCACTGAATCCGCGCGCCAGCAGGGTGTCGAGGCCGCGCGGCAGGTCGTCCACCACGTCCTGCGCCCCGGCCTCGGCGACCGACGAGGCGAGCCGTTCCTCGGTGAGCGGCGCGGACGGGCGGCCGATCGCCATGTTGACGCGGGCGGTGAAGGGCCACCGCTTGAAGTCCTGCGCGACCATCGCGATGCGCTCGGCGAGCTGGTGCCGGTCGGCTGCCGCCGCGTCCACGTCGTCCCACATGATCGTGCCCCGGTCGGGGGTGTACAGCCCCGCCAGCAGCTTGACCAGCGTCGTCTTGCCCGAGCCGTTCTCCCCGACGAGCGCCACGATCTTGCCCAGCGGCACGTTCAGCGTCACATCGTCCAGCGCGGGCCGGGTGGCCTTCCCCGGGTAGGTGAAGGTCACGTTCCGCACGCGGATCTCGCGCGGGTCCTCTGGCAGCGGGACACCGCCCACCGGGATCGCGCGCTTGGCGGCCTCGACGTACAGGCGCTCCATGTCACCGACGAAGAGCGCCTCCTCGTGCAGGGAGTTCACCTCCAGGACGAGCGTGTCGAGGCTGGCGGAGCCCGTGCGGATCGCGATGACCGCCGTACCGGCCACGGACAGCGCCATGGCCCCGGCGAGGAGCAGCCCGCCCAGCGTCGCGTACGTCGCCACGGTGGCGAGGCCGGTCCAGACGGCCGCGTACAGCCCCGTGCGGGCCGCGAGCCGGGCCAGGCGGGCCTGCTCGGCCTCCGCGGTCTCCGACATGGAGCGGAAGTGACGCAGCAGGAACGGGCCCACTCCGTGCACCCGGATCTCCGGGGCGGCCTCCGGCTCGATCAGCAGGGAGCCGATCAGATAACCCGCGCGCGCGTGCTGCACCCAGGCGTGGAACGACGCGTAGCGGCGGCGGGCGATCGTCAGCGCGCTCCACGCGCTCGGCAGCGTCATCGTGACGAGCAGCGGCAGCAGGGCCGGGTGCAGCACCGTCAGCACACCGGCCGCGGCGATCAGGGAGATCAGCGCGTTCACCACGTGCGCGGAGTAACTGATCATGCGGCGGGCCGACTGGGCGCCGTACTTGGCGGTGTCGAGGAGTTTGTGGAAGCCGTCGTCCTCGATCGCGGACAGCTCCACGGCAGCCGCCCGCTCCAGGTACAGCTCGGTCGCGACCCGCTCCACCTTGGGTTCCAGACGGCCCGTGGCGTACGTCGAGGCGGCCCGCAGCAGGGTGGCCACCAGGGTCACGGCGGCGATGGTGATCAGTGCGGGAACGGCTCCCCGCAACCGCTCCTCGACCGTGCCGTCGGTCATCAGCCGGGCGAGGACGGCGTTCATCGCGAGCAGGCTCACCGCCTGGGCGAGGCCGCGGCCCGTCTCGGCGGCCAGCACGGTCCGGGCGGCCCGCCGGTCCGCCTGCCAGGCCAGCCGGAAACTGGACGCCAGCAGGGACGGCAGCCGGCGCACCATCCCCCGGAAGTTCAGCTCCAGGAAGGCGTCCGCGTGCTGCGACCAGCCCATGTCGTAGCGCAGCGGCCCTCCGAACAGCAGCTGCTCCGACTCCGACGTCTCCGGCTTCGCCCTGTCCCGCGCCTTCCGCACCCGCGCCCTCCCCCGAGTCGTCGCCGAGGGCCACTATGGCCCCCCGCCCCGCCCCGGACCAGGGCGCACGGGAGCGACACCTCACCCTGCCGGAGCACACCGGGCGCTCGGGCGCGGAAGGACGCGCGCCGCGACACACCCCGGAGCCGCCCCCGGGAGGGCCGCGGGGCCTTCAAGGGGCGCGGGGAACGGCGCGATCAGCCACTCGGTCACCCGCACCCGACCATGAGACAGCACGTCCCCACCCGGAAGGCGGACTCAGCGCACAACACGCGCGGCCCGGCAGAAGGCGAACCGTCGGCCTTCAAGCCGTCATCGTCCGCCGCGGCCTTCAAACCGTCATCGTCCGCCGCGGCCTTCACGCCGTCATCGCCGCGCCGTGGTCCTCAGGCGGTCATCGTCCGCGACCACGCCGGCGTCGTCCCCGTCACCCGGCACACCGCCAGGTACAGCGGTATCGGCGGCGTATAGGGAATCGTCCCCTCCGGCCGGTGGATGAGCGCGGCCGAACCGTCGGAGACCAACGCTCCGGTGGTGTACCGCGCCGGCTCCGGCCACTCCAGCGCGTAGTCGGAGTCGGCCGGAACGAGCCACCACCAGTGGTCCCGGTCGGCGTAGACACAGCCCACACGGGGCAACCGGGGCAGGACCAGCGGGCCGATGCCCGCCGGGACCGCGACCGCGTCGCAGCCCATGGGGGTGGTCATGCCCTCGGGCAGAGGGATGGGACGAGGCGTCGCGGCGGGCCGCTGGGCGCGGCGCAGGCGGGTCAGGGTGTCGAGGCTCACCACGCGGGCCACTCTGCCCCCACCGATGCCACCGGTGGGGCCGATCGACGCGCTCACACCCATTCGGCCCCCGTCCTGCCCCGTTCGGGCATCGCACGGGGCTCGATCCGTGCCCCGCCGCGGTGGAAGGCGTCCGCCTCGCCGCCGCGATCGTCGTTCGGTGGTTTCTTCGCGCCCCAGCCCAGGTCGGACCGGGCGGCGCCGCCCCCGTCCAGTACGCCACGGGGCACGTCGGCCCAGACCAGGAGCCCCATGCCGGCGGGCTGGGCGCCCCAGGAGCGGCAGAGGGACTCTATGAGCAGCAGCCCCCGGCCGTGTTCCTCCTCCGGCCGCTGCGGTGAGGGATGCGGCTCACCGGGGGCGCAGCCCTCGTCGCGTACCGCTATCCGCACCAGGTCGTCGCCGTCCTGGAGCTCGCAGACGATCTGGGCGCTCGCGGTGTGCACGATCGCGTTGGTCACCAGCTCGGACACGACGAGGGCCGCCGTGTCGCAGGTGTCCTCGCAGAGGGACCAGCCGTTGAGCTGGGTACGCGTCACGCGCCGGGCTTGTGCCACGGCACCCGGGTGCGCTGCCAGCTCGAATCGAAACCGGCGGTCGGCGGTGGTCTCGGGGCGCGCCCCGGCGGCCGGACCGGGACCGAGGCGGTCACCGGCGGCGTCTGTTCCTAACGGCGCAGGGGGCGGAATCACGCTTGCCACTATCGCCGCGCCATGAACACTTGGCAAGTGTCACTCTGAAAATTGCAGAGTGCCGTATGACTCTCTGAACGGTCATGGCACACTGCACGCAACAGCACGTGTAGCGGCGCCAGTTGGAAATCCCTCGCACAACGTTCACATGTACGCACAGTGTCCGTATGTATGCGGAAACGCATGTGAGCCGCGGACTTCCGTATGGCGCCGCCGGGCTGTGGGGACCAGGTGTACGGGGTTCGTGTCGGGGCTTTTCACGGTCGGATGGAGTTGCGAGATGAGCGAGCCGCGGTCCGCGCCGACGGTCGGCCAGGTGGTGCTCGGCCGGCGTCTGCTGGATCTGCGGGAGCGCGCGGGCATCCGGCGGGAGGACGCCGCGCGCATCCTGCACGTCGCGCCGGCCACGGTCCGCCGGATGGAGACCGCCGAGGTCGCCCTCAAGATCCCCTACCTCCAGCTCCTGCTGAAGGCGTACGGCGTCGGTGACGAGGAGGCCGAGACCTTCGTCCGGCTCGCGGAGGAGGCCAACAAACCCGGCTGGTGGCAGAGGTTCCACGACATCCTGCCGAACTGGTTCTCCATGTACGTCAGCCTGGAGGGCGCGGCAGCCCTCATCCGCAGCTACGACCCGCACTTCGTCCCCGGGCTGCTGCAGACCGAGGACTACGCCCGCTCGGTGATGGTCTCGGGCGCCATCGGCCAGACCAGACCCGACGACATCGAACGGCATGTCGCGCTGCGCATGCAGAGACAGGAACTGCTCACCCGCGCGGACGCGCCGCGGCTCTGGTTCGTCATGGACGAGACCGCCCTGCGCCGTCCCGTCGGCGGCCCCGACGTCATGCGCGCCCAGTTCGACAGACTGCTGGAGGTCGCGGAGCTGCCCCGGGTGACCGTGCAGGTCACCACCTTCGACACAGGACCGCACCCCGGTACGTACGGGCCGTTCGTCCTGTTCCGTTTCGCCATGCCCGAACTCCCGGACATGGTCTACAGCGAGTACCTGACCGGCGCCGTCTACCTGGACGACCGCTCCGAGGTGGCGACCCACCTCGAGGTCATGGACCGCATGGCGGCCCAGGCCGCCACGGCACAACGCACGAAGGAGATCCTCCGGGATCTCCGCAAGGAGCTCTGAAGACACCGAATGGATCGCATCAAGCCGCAGTCGCGCACCCACGCGCGGTCGCACATCCGCGTCTACAACGGGATGCCCGCCCGGGAGCTGGGCAGCGAAGGCTGGCACAAGCCCTGGAGCGGCGGCAACGGCGGGAACTGCCTGGAGGCGATGAAGCTCGCCGACGGCCGTATCGCCGTACGGCAGTCCACCGACCCCGACGGGCCGGCCCTCATCTACACGCCCGACGAGATGAACGCCTTCATCCAGGGCGCCAAGGCGGGGGTGGCCGACTTCCTGCTCTCCTGACTTGTCGCGCACTGCCTGTTGTTCAGCCGTTCCCCTATGTTGACCCTGAATTGATCATTGTTTGCCGCGGGTCCCTGTGCTCGCCCACGGCCCCCGTGTGCCGGTGATGGCACGCGTCAACCGCGCCTTGACGCAGGGCCGCGGGTGGGGCGCGGCGGCGGGCGCGTGGGCTACAGGTACGACCAGATGCGGCGCGGCGCGTCCACGAGGCGGCTGAGGGTGACCACCGACAGCGGCGGCTTCTCGGTCGCCCGCTCCTCCTCCAGGTTCAGCCCGTAGTAGATCTGCTCGATCGACGGCGGCCCGACCGACAGGTTGCGCCACACGGCGGCCCCCGCGTCCGCCTGGCCGGTGCGCACGAGGTACGCCGCCGCCATCGTCCCCGTACGGCCGACGCCGGCGCCGCAGTGCACGAACACCGGTCCGGAGCTCTGGGTCACGGTGTCGAGCAGCCGCTGCACCTGCTCCGGGCTGGGCGTCTGCCCGTCCCGCATCGGCACTCGCACGACGTCCAGACCGGCCTCGCGCGGCTTGGCGAGCTGTGCGGCGGACAGGTGCTCGGCGCGCAGGTCGACGACCGTGGCGAAGCCGAGGTCGGAGAGCGCCCGGTAGCCGGCGGGGGAGGGGGCCGCCCCTCGCCACAGCTTGCCCGCGGTGCCGACCGGCTGGAAGTTGTGGATGCCCTGCACCGCCCGGGTGCCGGCAGGTGGGGCGGTCGACTCGCGCGCGACGTACGACGCGGCCAGGATCCCGAGCGTGCCGGCGGCCCACAGGGCGAAGTAGCCGAGCAGGATGCCGACGATGATGTGGGCGACCCGGCGGCGCAGCGAGCGGGGGCGGGTGCCGGGGCGAACAGGAGCGGGGGACGGCGAACCGGGACGTACGGAGGACGGCGCGAGGCTGACAGACATGGGCGACCCGAGGGGTGGGGGTGGAGGGCGCGGAAAAAGGGCCTCCGGTGGAGGACCCATTCGAAGCGTAACCCGGCACTATCGGGTGATCTGTCCTGATGTGCGCAAACTCACCAAATTCATGTATTTTGCAACGATCTTGTGTCGCGCTCATCCCTCGTCCGTGTCGCCGATGCCGACCACCGTGAGACTGGCGCGGTCCACCTCGCTGTCCTCCAGGCAGCCGCGCAGCCGCAGACGGTCGTGGTCGGTGAGGGCGGGCCGGACGATGCCCGCGAACAGGCCGTCGCCCAGCTCGCCGAGCGTGGTCCGGCGCAGCGGCACCGAGGTCGAGTTACGGCACCGCTCCCACGCCTGTGTCGCCGCCATGGCCTGCCGCTCGGTGGTCACGGGCACCCCTCGCATGTCGACCCTGACCAGCACCGATGTCGCCTCGGACCCGTTCCGCTCCTGCTTCCTGGTCTGGGTGAGGTCCGCGAGCCCCACGACGAGCGACGCCAAGAGCGCCGCGCCGACGACCCCCACCGTGATCAGCCGGGCCGCCCTGCCCCGGCGGCCCGCACCCAGCGGCGGCTCGTCCTCCAGATCGGTCTCCGGCGCCGGATCGGGCGCGGCCAGTACGGACAGCTGCCCGGCCAGGCGCCGGTCGGCGGCCGGCCGGGCCGTCGCCGACGCGATCCGCTGCACCAGCCAGGCGATCCCGGACAGCACCACTCCGGTCACCATGAGGACCGGCACGAAGACATACGTTCGGTTCGCCGGGTCCTCCAGCCAACGGAACCGGTCCCCCCGCTCGCCCTGCTCCCGCGTCTGCGTCTGCCGGAGCCGCGCCAGCACGTCCTGCTGCCGCCGGTCGCTCTCCCGGATCCGCTCCTCGATCCGCGCCAGCCGCCCCCACAGCACGATCCCCAGCAGCAGCACCCCGACGATCAGCAGCACCACTCCGCAGAGGATGGCCCGCTGCCACTGCCATCGATAGAGGTAGACCACGAAGTACCCGGCCGCCCCGACCGCCGCGGCACCCGCGAAGAGATAGGCCAGCCGCTTCATCGTGGCTCCTCCGGCCGTACGTCGCCGAAGGTGCCGTCGACCGTCAGCCGGGTGCCCGGCGGGAAACGGCGTACCGCGTCGTCGGCACCGACCACCGTCGGCACCCCGACCTCCCGGGCGAGCACGGCCAGATGGGACAGCGGGCTGCCCGTCTGCGCGACCAGCCCCGCGAGGCGCGGCAGCAGTGGCGCGAACGCCGGGTCGAGGGTGCGGACCACGAGCACCGCGTCGTCGGGCCCCGCCCCCTCGCCGTCCCACGCGGTGCCGACGGCCCGCCCCGCGGACACACCCCGGCCGCCGCCCGGCTCTCCGTCCCGGCGGCCCTCGCGCCCGTCGCCCGGATGCCGGACGGTCCGCTCGGCGACGACCACACCGCTGTCCGTCAGCCGGAACGCGTCCGGGAGCGGGGCGGACCCCGGCCGCGGCAGCCGCTCCCCGAGATCGCGGGGCAACGGGCCGCCCTCCAGCGCGGTCATGAACTCCTTCCACCGCAGCAGCCCCACACGCCGTGGCCCGCCCGGCACACCACGCACGCTCAGCCGGTGAGCCGCCTCCCGCACCAGCCGCACCTGCAACTCCTGCACCCACCGGATGCGCAGACGGAGGGCCTCACGGGGCGGGAGCGCGCCGACGGAGGCGGAGGGCGGGGGGATCGCGCGGCTGTCGAGGGCGCGGTCGGGACGGGCGCCCGGGGAGGAGGGGCCCTCGCCGTTCGACGAGGAGTCCTGTCGTGGCCGGGGTGCGCCCTCGGTCCTCGGCAACCGCGGGGGCTCCCACAGGCTGGGCGGAGTCAGGGCCAGCAGAACGGGTTCGGCGGCGATCAGCCGGTCGTCCGGCAGGCCCCGGGCCCACGGCTCGGTGAGGGCGGCGAGTGCGGCGCTCGCGGCCGTGACACGGGGTGCCGGAAGGAGAGCGCCCGCCAACGCCTCCTGGGCGTGCAGGGACACCAGGGCGGCGCGCGTCCAGCGCAGCGACGACACCAACGCCGCGGCCCGCAGCAGCGAGGGCGCCGGGATCTCCGCGAGCCGCCGGTCCACGTCCGCCACCAGGTCCGTCGCCAGTCCCGGCAACGTCGACGCCAGCCGGCCCACCCGCCAGGCCGCACCGAGCCGCCGGGCGCCCGTGGCGGGGTTCAGCAACGCGAGCAGGCGGTGCCTCGGCGGGACGGCGCCCAGCAGCCGCAGATCGGCCGCCGCCCGACCGCCGACCGTCGTCACCACCGGCAGGGTCCGCAGCAGCCGCCGGGACGCGGTGCCGCCGAGGTCCAGCGCGGCGGCCAGCCCGCGCGCCATGGGCGCCAGCCACAGGTCCTCCTCCAGCGGCTCCAGCCGGCCCGGCAGGGTCTCGGCCACCGGCCCCGGGCCGAGCAGCCGGGCCCCACGGGGTGGACGCGCCGCCATCGCCGTGATCGGGCGGCTCTGGAACAGCCACAGCCGTCCGTCGTCGTCGAACCCGAACTCGATGTCCTGCGGCCCCCCGAAAACCCGGGCGGCCCGCCGCGCCAGCCGCGCGAGCCGACGCAGCTCGGAGGGGGTGAGGAGGGGGATGGGGTCGGGGGGCGGGGCCGGACGGGCGGTGGGGGTGGGTGTTCCAGGAGGCGGTGCTGGATGGACGGCCGGGGCAGGTGATCCGGGGGGCGGCGGGGCCTCGGTGCGCGGCGGTGTCCCTGACGGTCGGGCTGTCTCTGGTGGTGGGGGCGGCGGTGGCGGCGCCTCCGTGCGCAGCAGGCGTCCCCTTCGGGTCAGCCAGTAGTTGGTCCCCGGCTGTTCACCGCTGACCAGCGTGTCCGGTCCGCCGCGTACCGCGCTGACCAGTATGCGGTCGGTCCGCCCCGCCACGGGATCCGCTCCGAACAGCACGCCTCCCACCCGGGCCCTGAGCATCGGCTGGACGAGCACCGCCATGGGCACGTCGGTACCGTCCGCCGGCCGCGCCGAGTCCCGCACGGTCCGTACCGCCGCCCGGAACTCCTCCCACCCCCGCACATCGAGCACCGAGTCGAACCGGCCCGCCAAGGACGACTCCTCCGTGTCCTCCTGCGGCGAGGAGGACCGCACGACGAGAGGGCGCGTACCGCGCCGGGACAGCTCGGCCCAGGCGTGCGCGACGCTGCCAGAGGCGCCGGTGTCCTCCTGGGCGGGGTGGGGGCCGTGCCGGTCGGACGGCCCCGGGGGCATGTCGCAGCCGGGCGGGAGCACGAATCCGGGCAGCACCGGGAGCCCCGCGCGAGCCGCTCGTGCGAGGTGGGCCGCCTTGGAACCGGTGAGCGGTCGCAGCGAGGCCGTCGCCTGGGTCAGGGACACGACGCGCGAGCCGGATGCGGATGTGCCGTCACTCCGGACCGGTCGCCCGCCGCGCGCACCTTGTCCGTGTTCTCCGTGACGTTCGTCGAGCGTCGTCATCAACACCCTCCAGGACCTGCCGTCAACAGGGGGGACGCGCGGGAGGGGCCCTACGCCTGACGACGGAACGAAGGATGGGGGCAGGCCACCGCCGTGTTGTCATGCGGTGCGGGCAGCAGTGCCTTGCCTCCTCACGCAATCGTCCCACCGGGGTTGATTTCTTGTCGAACGGGCTATAGGTGCCCTCGTGGTCGAGGCTCGGCGCACGGGCCGCGCAGCAGCCGGTCGGCCCGCTCACCCCGGCGGCAGCACCCCGCACAACGCCTCCACCGCCGCGCCGTACGCATGTTCCGGGGGCGTCGCGTAGCCCACGACCAGCCCGTCCGGGGCGTCCCGGTCCGTCGCCTCCGGATGCCGGAACTCGGCCAGCCCGTCGAGCGCGATGCCCTGCCAGGTCGCCGCCCGCACCACGGACCGCTCGGTGCCGGGCGGCAGTCGCAGCACCGCGTGCAGCCCGGCCGCGATCCCGGTGACCTCGATGTGCGGTGCCTGCGCGGCCAGGGCGGCCACCAGCCGGTCCCGCCGCGCCCGGTACCGCTGCCGCATACGCCGTACGTGACGGTCGTACGACCCCGAGACGATGAAGTCCGCCAACGCCAGCTGGTCAGGGACGCTCGCCCACGCCTCCCGCTCGCCCTTGGCCTCCAGCGCCGCGTCGACATACCGCTCCGGCAGCACCATCCAGCCCAGGCGCAACGCCGGTGACAGGCTCTTGCTGACCGAACCGATGTGCACGACCCGCTCGGGGTCCAGCCCCTGCACGGCGCCGACCGGCTTGCGGTCGTAGCGGAACTCGCCGTCGTAGTCGTCCTCCAGCACCACCGCGCCACGCGCGCGTGCCCAGTCGACGACGGCCGCCCTGCGGGACGGGTGCAGCGGCCCGCCGGTGGGGAACTGGTGCGCCGGCGTGAGCAGCACGGCCCCCTCCCGGTCCAGCCCGTCGATCCGCGCCCCGTCCTCGTCCAGCGGCAGGGGAACGGTCCGTACGGACGCCGCGGCCAGCAGCTCCCGGTGGAAGCCGAGCCCGTACGACTCGACGGCCAGCGGCCCCCGCAGCACCCGGCCGTGACCAGGGCCTTTGCTGTTGTCGCGGTCCTGGTCCTGGTCCTGGACCTGGACCAGGCCGTGGCCCTGGCCGTGGAAGAGCAGCCGCAGGGCGTGGGCGAAGCCGGAGCAGATCACGATCCGCGAGGGCTCGGTCCGCACCCCACGCGCGCGTGCCAGATACTCGGTGAGCGCCTCGCGCAGCTCGATCCGGCCCGCCGGATCACCGGGTCCGAACGCGTCGTTGGGCGCCTGCGCCAACGCCCTCCGGTACGACGCGGCCCAAGCCGCCCGCGGGAACGACGACGCGTCCGGGGTGCCCTGCCGCAGATCGTGCCGGGGCCCACGCGCGTGTGCGGGCACCTTCTTCGGGACGCGGGCGGACCCGTTCAGCGGTTCCGCCCGCTCGGCGACCCGTGTGCCCGAGCCCTGCCGCGCCGTCAGCCACCCCTCGGCCACCAGTTCCGCGTACGCGTCGGCGACCGTGTTCCGGGCGACCCCGAGATCCGCCGCCAGCGAGCGGTACGGAGGCAGCCGGGTGCCGGGCGCCAGCCGACCGCCCCGAATCGCGTCCCGCAGGGCGCGGATGAGCGCGGCGCGCCGTCCTCCGGTGGCGGACAGGTCCAGATGCAGATCGGCGCCGATCCGCTCTGCGGAATTGACCCACGAATCCTCCATGGAAATGCACCCTACGGCAGGTCTTTTCCCCTCATAGATTCATGGTCATGACGACGAACACGACGACGAACACGACCGCCACAGCCACCGCCACCGACACCTCGTCCCGGCCGCGCCGCATCGACTTCGCCAAGTCCGCGCGGCCCGTCTTCCGCGCGCTCATCGGCTTCGACGCGGCGGCCCGCGAGGGCCTCGACCCGGCCCTCGTCGAACTGATCCAGATCCGCGCCTCCCACCTCAACCACTGCGCCTACTGCCTGCACATGCACACCAACGACGCCCGCAAGGCCGGCGAGAGCGAGGACCGCCTCCACATGGTCCCGGTGTGGCGGGAGGCCCGGCACTTCTTCACCCCGCGCGAGCAGGCGGCCCTCGCCCTCACCGAAGCGGTCACCCTCGTCGCCGACCGCGGCGTCCCCGACGACGTCTACGCGGAGGCCGCCGCCCACTTCGACGACACCGAACTGGCCCACGTCCTGTCCCTGATCCTCACGATCAACACGTGGAACCGCATCGCCCTGGCGACGGGCAAGGTGGCGGGCACGGACGAACGCTAGAACCGCCTCCGACTCCGGCGGAGCGCCTGTCGCCGCGCCGGTCGGCGGCGCCGGCTACGCGGTCATAGGCCGGTCGTACGGGCCTATCGGCGTCGGCAGCCGCTCCGCGCCGGTGAGCCCGCGGTCCACCGCGGCGGCGACCGCCCGGCCCTCGGCGATCGCCCAGACGATCAGGGACTGTCCCCGGGCCGCGTCCCCGGCCGCGTACACACCGGGGACGTTGGTCTCGAAGTCCGGTCCGCGAGCGATCGTGCCCCGCGGTTCGACCGCCAGCCCCAGCTGGTCGATCAGCCCGTCATGGCGGTCGGGGCCGGAGAAACCGAGGGCGAGCAGGACGAGATCGGCGGGAAGCGACCGCCCGGTGCCCGGCTTCGGCCGGCGCCGCTCGTCCACCTCGACCAGGTGCAGCGCCCGCACATGACCCGCCTCGTCGCCCGTGAAGCGGAGCGTGGACGCCGCGAACAGCCGCGCGTCCGCATCCGCCGCCGGCGCCGTCCGCAGATCGCGCGCCTCCTCGTGCGCCGCCGAGAGCCGGTAGATCTTCGGATACGTCGGCCACGGCTCGACGTCCTCGTCCCGCTCCGCCTCCGGCAGCGGATAGATGTCCAACTGGGTCACCGACGCGGCGCCCTCACGCACCGCCGTCCCCAGGCAGTCCGCCCCCGTGTCGCCGCCGCCGACGATCACCACGTGCTTGCCCTCCGCCGACAGCGGGGAGACCTCCAGATCCCCCTCGCAGACCCGGTCGGCCAACGGCAGATACTCCATCGCCTGATGAATCCCGGCCAACTCCCGCCCCGGCACGTCCAGTTCACGCCAGGCCGTGGCGCCCGTCGCGATCACCACGGCGTCGTACCTGGCCCGCAACTCGGCCGCCCCGATGTCCTCCCCGACGCTCGTCGAGGTACGGAACTTCGTGCCCTCCTCCCGCATCTGCTCCAGCCGCCGGTCCAGATGCCGCTTCTCCATCTTGAACGCCGGAATCCCGTACCGCAGCAACCCCCCGACCCGGTCCGCCCGTTCGTACACCGCGACCGTGTGCCCCGCCCTGGTCAGCTGCTGCGCGGCCGCCAGGCCCGTGGGCCCGGACCCTATGACGGCCACCGTCTTCCCGGTCAGCCGGTCGGGCGGGCACGGCGTTGTGAAGCCGTCCTCCCACGCCCGGTCGGCGATCGCCACCTCGACGTTCTTGATGGTCACGGCGGGCTGGTTGATCGCCAGCACACATCCCGCCTCACAGGGGGCGGGGCACAACCGCCCGGTGAACTCGGGGAAGTTGTTCGTCGCGTGCAGCCGGTCGCTCGCCGCCCGCCAGTCCTCCCGCGAGACGAGGTCGTTCCACTCGGGGATGAGGTTGCCGAGTGGACACGCGTCGTGGCAGAACGGGATCCCGCAATCCATGCAGCGGTCGGCCTGCTTGCTGATGATCGGCAGCAGCGCCCCCGGAACGTACACCTCGTTCCAGTCCCGCACCCGTTCCTGCACGGGCCGGCGGGGCCACTCCTCGCGCGGGGTGGTCAGGAAACCCTTGGGATCGGCCATCGCCGTCTCCCTCATGTGTCGCATGCGGGTACGGGCAAGGCCGTACGCCGACGGGGGAGGGTCGGATCGGTGTGGGGCGTGCCGCCTGCGGGCGGCACTCGTCTCCCGCCACGATACGACGCGCCCGCCGCCTACGCCTCAGGCGAGCGCCAGCAGATAGCAGAGCGTCGCGCCGGCCGAGGCCACCGCCCGCACGTGGTTCCATATCGTCCACTCGTTCACATAGCGCCGCCAGTAGGCGGCCGCCTCCGGTGTGGCCGGGTCCAGCGCGGCCAGCGCGTCGTTGCGCGGTACGTTCGCCACCATCGTCACGCCGAAGCAGCCGAACAGATACAGCGCGCTGCCCAGCAGCAACGCGACCGTGCCGTCGTCCGGCCACAGCACGAACGTGACCACCGCCAGTACGGCGCACAACACCGCCGTACCCACGAAGACGAGCATGAACGCCGGTGTCACGGCGCTGACGTTGATCGCCTGCATCGCGGCGGCCCCCTGCGCCGGCGGCAGCGAGGCCAATCCCTTCATCACGAAGGTCGAGAACCCACAGAACACGCCCGCCACGACCCCGGTCCCCAGCAGCCCCAGCACCGTCAACACGAAGTACGGCCCGTCGATCATGTGCGCTCCCACCTAGTTCCCCCGAATTCGAAGAGCCTGCCCGCCCGCTGTCGTCACCACAAGTGATCGCTCGCCCGGCCGGCGTGACCATGGCTGAAATGCGCACCCTCCTAAGCGAACGTCCACGCAGCAGTGGGCAGCGGGCAGTGGCGAGTGGGCAGTGGGGAGCGTGGGGCGCTCACCCCGCCGCCCGCCACTCCCGCAGTCTCGTCTCGACCGTCCCCGCGATTCGGCGCCGGGCCTCGTACCGTGCGACACCGCTCATCAGGAACTGGTCGTACGGCGTGTCCACGTGCCGGACGGACGCGATGACCGCCGAGGTCACCGCCACCTCCGACAGCGCCCGGCCCGCCGCGCTGCGCCCGATCCGCCCGCTTCCGCGCACGGAGGCGTGAGCGGCGATCTCCCGGGCGCGACCGGCCGGACACCCGGGGAACAGCCGCCGTATCTCCGCCGCGAACGCGTCCGTGAACCGCACGTCCTCGGCGGCCCGCCGCCGTGCGTCCCGTACCCGCCGGCGCCGTCGTGCCTCGGCGTCCGCCAGGCACCGCTCCTCGGCGCGGGCGAGCGCGGCCTCCTCCACCAGGACGCCCTGCCGCTCGTACCGGCTCCTGCGCCGGTTGAACCGCACGACCACGGCCGACAGCGCGCTCTCCTCCCTGGCCCGCCGGGTGAGAGCGGTGTCGCCGCGCGGAAGGAACACCAGATGCCCCAGGTCCGCGCAGTCGAGGCAACGTGGCGCCCCGTTCTCCAGCATGAGCAGCGCCACCGGACCGCCCCGGCACTCCGCGCAGTGCTTCTTCCTGAGCGCCTGCACGACGACAAGTCCGGTACGGGGCGGGGGAGTAGCGAGCGCTGCCATACGCGGTTCATTCCCCCTGGTGGCCGCGTGGTCACGTGACAGGGGCGCCCCTCTCGCGGCCGGCTCGGGCGGATGCGCGGGGCGGCATCATGGACCGTGTGCGATTCGAAGCGATCACCTGGGAACGGCTCGGCGACCTCCTCGCCGACCGTCTCCTCGACCTGAAACCGGACGACGGCTCCCCCTGGCCGCGTGTCGCCTTCGACGGCGCCCCCGCCGCACGCCCCGGCGACCTCGCCGCTCGGGTGTCGGACGCGCTGCGGGTACGCGGCCGGTCCTCGCTCGTCGTGGGCACCGAGGGTTTCCTCCGGCCGGCGTCGCTCCGCTTCGAGTACGGGCACCAGGACGTGGAGGCGTACTACAACGGCTGGTTCGACACCGCTGCCCTGTGGCGTGAGGTCTTCGGTCCGCTCGAACCCGGTGGCACGGGGCGCGTCCTGCCCGACCTCTGGGACCCGGCCACGGACCGGGCGACCCGCAGCCCCTACGTACAACTCCCGTCCGACGCCCTGTTGTTGATGCACGGTCCCCTCCTCCTGAAGAACTGGTTCCCCTTCGATCTGACCGTCCACGTCCTCCTCTCCCCGGGCGCTCTTCGCCGCCGCACCCCGGAGGGCGAGCACTGGACCCTGCCCGCCTTCGAGCGCTACGAGAGCGAGGCCGACCCGGCCGCTGCGGCCGACGTCCTGGTGCGCGCCGACGACCCACGGCACCCGGCATGGAGCGGCTGACGGCAGGGGTGGCGTCCTCCGGGTGCGACCGCCGCCGGGCACGGTGAGAATGACAGCGCCGGGATCAGCGGCGCCCTCCGTGCCGCGTCGGGACCAGCGGCGCCTCCCGCGCCGCGCCGGCCGCCCGGCCTTCAGGAGGTACCGCATGACCACCGCCGGAGACATCATGCACCGGGGCGCCCAGTGGATCCCCGCCCACGAGACCCTGGACCGCGCCGCCCAGCTGATGCGCCAGCTGAACGTCGGGGCGCTTCCCATCAGCGACGAGAACGAACGCCTCTGCGGCATCCTGACCGACCGCGACATCGTCGTGGGCTGTGTCGCCATGGGACACGACCCGTCCCGTGTCACGGCGGGCGACCTGGCCAAGGGCACCCCGCGCTGGATCGACGCCGACGCCGACATCAGCGAGGTGCTCCAGGAGATGAAGGAGCACCAGATCCGCCGGCTCCCCGTGATCCATAACAAGCGCCTCGTCGGCATGATCAGCGAGGCCGACCTCGCCCGGCATCTGCCGGAGGATCAGATCGCCGACTGGGCCGAGAGCGTCTACGCCCGGACCACCACACGCTGACCACCCGGCTGAGACAGCCCGATCCTCACCTCTTCGGGCCCGGAGTCAGAGCCAGCCGTTGCGCTTGAAGCCCCGGTACAGGGTGACGCAGGCGGCGGCTATGACACCCAGGACCAGCGGGTAGCCGAATTTCCAGGTCAGCTCCGGCATGTACGTGAAGTTCATGCCGTACACACCGCAGACCATGGTGGGCACGGCGATCAGCGCCGCCCACGCGGTGATCTTCCGCATGTCCTCGTTCTGCGCGACGCTGACCTGCGCCAGGTGCGCCTGGAGGATCGAGTTGAGCAGTTCGTCGAACGCGGCGATCTGCTCGGTCGCCCTCAGCAGGTGGTCGGAGACATCACGGAAGTACGCCTGTATCTCCGGCTCCACCACCCGGATGGGCCGTGTGGTCAGCTCCAGCAGCGGCCGGGCGAGCGGGGCCACCGCCCGCTTCAGTTCGAGCAGTTCCCGCTTGAGCTGGTAGATCCGGCCGGGGTCGACGCGCGCGCCGTTCGCCGCGAACACGTCCGTCTCCACCTGGTCGATGTCGGCCTGCACCGAGTCGGTGACCGTCAGGTAGTCGTCCACGACGTGGTCGGCGATCGCGTGCAGGACGGCGGCCGGGCCCTTGGCGAGCTGCTCGGGGTTCGCCTCCAGCTCCTCGCGCAGCGGGCCGAGCGAGCCGTGCCGCCCGTGCCGCACCGTGATCACGAAGTCGGGGCCGACGAAGACCATGATCTCGCCGGTGTTCACCACCTCGCTGGTCGCGGTCAGTTCCGTGTGCTCGACGTAGCAGACGGTCTTGAAGACCGCGAACAGCGTGTCGCCGTACCGCTCCAGCTTCGGGCGCTGATGGGCCTCGACCGCGTCCTCCACGGCCAGCGGGTGCAGGTCGAAGAGCTCGGCGATGCCGGCGAACTCCCGCTCCGTCGGCTCGTGCAGCCCTAGCCAGATGAAGCCGTGGTCCGCCCTGCGCACCTGCCTGAGCGCTTCCGCGACCTCGCGTCCGCCGGGGGCCCGGACGCCCTTGTGGTACGTCACGCAGTTCACCACGGAGGTGCCCAGCGGGGAGCGGGCCGGGTGGCTGAGGTCGACGCGGGCGCGACGCCGTGCCAGCCGTGCCACCTTGCGCAGGCCGCCCACCCTGTCGAGGCCGGTGACCTTCCGCAGATTCCCTGCCATGGACATCTGGATCTCCTTGCGTGGATCCCCTCGCACCGCACTTCGTGCCTTGTCGCGCCAGTTTGCCAGGCGTCCTTGAGCTGCGGGGAAGGCTGTGGGAACGGAACGCTCCGCTTCGCTTGGCGCACCGCTCGGGCCCTCGGTCCTCATGGTCCGGGACGCCGGTTGGCGTCGCCCGGACCTCCGCCGGAGCGGTCCTGAGGGACTGTTGGAGCGTCGCGAAGAGTGAAAAGTCTGCCAAATGGGATGATCGCGACATGATGCGAACCGATGGACATCTCCTCAACAACCGGCAGGGCGCGACGGGGCAGCACTCCGACGCCTTCGCCACCCTCTTCGACCGCACGACGTTCCGGCACATGGAGGGCTTCGGCCTCGGATCCGGCTGGCGCTGCTGGGAGGTGGGCGCCGGCGGGGCCTCGGTCGTCTCCTGGCTGGCCAAGAGGGTCGGACCCACGGGCAAGGTCATCGCCACCGGCATCGACCTCTCCTGGGCGGTCCCCTCGGTCACCCGCCCACCGGTGGAGGTCCTCGTCCACCACGTGGGCGTCGACCAGCCGCCGGGCGACGGATTCGACCTCGTCCACGCCCGGCTGGCCCTCGTCCACGCACCGGACCGCGAGCGGGCCGTGGTGTCGATGATCAAGGCGCTGCGTCCCGGCGGGCGCCTGCTGATCGAGGACGCCGACCCCGCCCTCCAGCCTCTGGCCTGCCTCGAAGAGACCGGCCCCGACCAGCAGTTGGCCAACCGCCTCCGTCAGGCCGTCCGCGCTCTCCTCGACGGGCGCGGGGTGGACCCGGCGCACGGCCGCAGGCTCCCGCGGCTGCTGCGCGGGGCCGGACTGCGCGGTGTGGAGGCCGATGTGTACTTCCCCATCGCCTCGCCCGCCTGCGCCGCACTGGAGATCACCACCATCCAGCGGCTCCGCACGGCCCTCGTCACCGCCTCCCTCGCCACGGACGAGGAGATCGACCGCCACCTGGCCAACCTGTCCTCCGGCAGGATGGACATCGCCGCCACACCGCTCGTCACGGCGTGGGGGAGGAGGCCGTAGGACGTGGCGCCCGACGGTAAGCGCCGACCCGACGTCACGACGAACCGGTACGGGGGCGGCATCCCTACGGCGGCAACGGCAACGGCAACGGCACGACGAGTCCGGGCCGCCCCGTCAGCCCACCGGTGGCCTCCCACCCACCTTCCCCACCGCCAGCGCGCCCGCCGCGCAGCCCTGGGCCGCCGCCTCCTCCGGTCGCGCGCCCGCGAGCAGCGCGGCGAGGAACGCCCCGGTGAACGCGTCGCCGGCGCCGGTTGTGTCCCGGGGTGCGGCGGGGGCCGCGGCAACCTGGGTCCGCACGCTGCCCCCACGGGCGATCAGCGCGCCCTCGGCCCCCTGCTTGGCCACCACCAGCGGGACGAGACGGCTCAACTTGGCCGCCGCGTCGGCCGGATCGGGCAGCCCGGTCAGCAGGCACGCCTCATCCCTGCTGGGCAGCAGCACGTCCACCCCCTCGACGAGCGCGAGGAAACGGTCCACGCCCAGCTCCGTCAGGAACCCCGCCGAAGCCGGGTCCACGCTCACCGGCACCCCACGCGCGCGTGCCGCCTCCAGGGCCACCGCGACCAGCGCCCGGCTCGGCTCCGAGAAGAACAGGTAGCCCGACAGATGCAGCCGGGCCACCCCGTCGAGCAGCCCCGGCGACCAGTCGTCCGGGTCCAGCCGCAGTGAGGCCCCGCTGTCCGTGAGGAACGTGCGTTCGGCCGCGTCGCCCGTGTCCACCAGGCAGATCACCGTCCCCGTCGCCGCTTCCGGATCGACGACGAGGTGGGGGCGTACCCCCGAGGCCCGCAGCTCCCGTTCGTGCCACGCCGCCGCGTCCGTGCCCACGCGGCCGAGCAGCCGCACGTCCGCACAGCCCTGATGCGCCGCCCAGCAGGCCACATTGGCGCCCGCGCCGCCGGGCAGCGTCCGGATCGCGGAGGCCGTGTCGGTGCCCGGCGCGAGCGGCCCACGGTGCCGGGCGACGACATCCGTGACGACGTCACCGACGACGAGCAGCGCCCCGTCCGTCCTCCCGGCGGTCCCGGTCACGCCGGTGCCCGACGGGCTCATTCCGCCGCCGGGCCCGTCACCGCCGCGCCGCGCCACGTCACGCTCCGGTCCAGGCCGCCGCGATCCGGGCGGCGAGCCGTACGTTCCCCCGGACCGCCGCGAGGTTGGCGCTCAGCGAGGCGCCGTCCGTGTGCCGCACGAGGTGGCTCAGCAGGAACGGTGTGACCGCCTGCCCCGTGATTCCCTCCGCCTCGGCCGCCCGCAGCGCCTCGGCGAGCACACGCGCGTGCAGTTCGGGATCGAGCTGCTCCTCCTCGGGCACCGGGTTGGCCACGATCAGCGCCGACTCCGGCCCGTCGAGCGCGTCCTGGGCCCGCATGACCTCGGCGACCTCGCCGGGTGAACGGAGCGTCCACTCCACGGGGTGCCCGGAGTCGGAGAGATAGAAGCCGGGGAAGCGGTCCGTGCCGTACCCGGCGACCGCGACCCCCAGTGTCTCCAGGCGCTGCAGGGTCGCCGGCACATCCAGGATCGACTTCACGCCCGCGCACACCACCGTGATCCGGGTGCGCGCCAGCAGCCCCAGGTCGGCCGACTCGTCCTGCGTCGTCGTCCACTCCCGGTGCACCCCACCGAGACCGCCCGTCGCGAACACCCGGACGCCCGCCAGGGACGCCAGCAGGGCGGTCGCCGACACGGTCGTCGCGCCACTCACTCCCGAAGCCACCGCGAGCGGCAGGTCCCGGTGGCCGAGCTTGCGGATGCCGTCCTCGTTGGCGACCCGCTCCAACTGCTCCTTGTCGAGGCCGATGCGCGGCCGCCCGTCGAGCACGGCGATGGTCGCCGGCACGGCGCCCTCCTGGCGCACGACGTCCTCCAGCTCCAGCGCGACCTGGAGGTTGCGCGGCCGGGGCAGGCCGTGCGCGATGATCGTGGACTCCAGCGCCACCACGGGACGACGGGCGTCAACCGCTTCCCGCACCTCTTCCGACACCACCAGCACGCGCTTGCCTCCTGTCAGTCGTCCTCCCTCATCACTGGCGGCCGACGCGCCCGGTCAAACCCTTGCGACCTGTGGTGCGGGACACCAGCCTGGGGAGCATGACGGACAACACGACACGTCTCGACCACGTCGTCCTCTGGGTCCGGGAGCCCGTCGCCGCGGCCGGCTTCTACGAGACGGCCGTGGGCCTGCAACCCGTACGCCTCAGCGAGTACTCCGAGGGAAAGGTGCCCTTCCCCTCCGTACGCGTCAACGACGAGACCATCCTCGACCTCATGCCGCTGGACTCCGCGGCACGCATGAGGATGCTGCCCGGGGCCGCCGACAGCGCCGGACATCCCGTCAATCACGTGTGCCTGGCCCTGCCCGGCGACCGCTTCGAGGAGCTGCGGTCCCGGCTGGAGGAACAGGAGGTCCCCGTCTCCGACCTCTCGTACGACTCCTTCGGCGCCCGGGGAGCGGCCCGGCGCAGCTTCTACTTCCGGGACCCGGACGGGAACATCGTCGAGGCCCGGCACTACGCCTAGGCCCTGTCCTCCGCTCGGGGCTGTTCCGCTCAGAACAGCGGCTCGGGCAGCACGCCTTCCAGTGCCAGCAGCTTCCGCTTGGCCTCCAGTCCGCCGCCGAAACCGCCGATGCCGCCGTCGCTCTCCACCACCCGGTGGCACGGCACCACCACCGGCAGCGGATTCGCCCCCATCGCCATGCCCACCGCCTGGGCCGCGCCCGGCTGCCCCACCCGGCGGGCGAGGTCGCCGTAGCCCACGACCGAGCCGTAGGGGACACCGGAGGCCAGCTCCCGCAGCACCTGGCGGTTGAAGCCGGAGATCAGCGACCAGTCCAGGGGAAGCTCGAACACCTGCCGCTCTCCCGCGAAGTACGCGTCGACCTGGCGTATCGCCTCGGCCAGCTGCGGGGCACCGGGCGCCTCGACCGGCTGGGCGCCCAGCCGGGACGCGAGCCGGTCGAGCGCCTTGTCGCGCACCGGGTCCGTGGCGTGGAACACGACGTTCACCAGGCCGTCGTCCGTCGCGGCCAGCAGCAGCGGACCGATGTCCGTGCCCACGACGGCCCACACGACCTGATGCTCGTACTGCCCGTGGCTGTTCATGCGACCACCGTACGGCCCACCACTGACAACGCTCGCGGCGTGCGCCGCGCCGGCCGCGGCACCGGGCGGCGCCGGACCACCGGACGCACGCCCCGTGCCAAGGGCGCCCGCCCGTTCGCGAGCGGTCAGTCCCGTGTGGCCTCCTCCACCACGTCCGGCTTGTTCGTGATGATCCCGTCGACGCCGTACCCCGCCACCCTGCGCGCGTTCTCCGCGTCGTTGACGGTCCACGTGAGCATCTGCAACGGCCTGCCGTGCGGACCCTCGAACGCGTGGATCGTGGCCACGTAGGCATGCGAGACGGTCGTATAGGAGGAGTTGATCTGGTCGGCGAAGGTCGCGTACTCCGGCAGGTCGGCGATGTCCGGCGTGCCGAGGAAGCCGGTCTTCACTCCCGGGCTCAGTTCGTGCACCCGCCGCACCGTGTCCGGGCTGAAGCTCTGGATTACCAGCCGGTTCAGCAGATGCTGAGAGGTCAGCCAGCCCTCGTTCGCCAGCACTTTCAGGGTCTGCTGCTCGATGCCGGGGTAGAGCTGGGGGTTCTTGATCTCCAGGACCAGCTTCTGGTGGTTGCGGGACAAGCGCCTCATGTACTGCTCCAGGGTCGGCACGCGCGCGCCCGCGTAGCGGCTGTCGAACCAGCTTCCCGCGTCCAGCCGGGCGATCTCGGCGGCGGTGAAGTCGCGTACGTTCCACGGCGCGCGGTCCGGAAAGACCTGCTCGGCGTCGGTCGTCCGGGCCAGCGTCGCGTCGTGGACGACGACGAGCCTGCCGTCCTTGGTGCGCTGGACGTCGTTCTCGACCCAGCTGAAGCCCATCTCGTCGGCCTTGTCGACGGCGGCCAGGGTGTTCTCGGGCGCGTAGGCGGAAGCCCCGCGATGCGCCACGACCAGCGGAGTGTCGGCGTCCGAGGCCGCCCGGGCGGCCGAAGTGGGGAGCAGGAGGCCGGTGGCTGCCCCCATGAACGCGGCGGCCGCGGCGGCAACTGCGCGCACATGCATGCGTACTCCTCGCGTCGATCTGTCACGGTCAGCTCAAGAGTGACAGCAGCGAGTCAACGGCAGAGGGGGTACAGGATGGCCATGAATTGAATGGAGTTGCCCAAGTCCGCACACGGGCACCGCACAAGTGGGGCAAGGCCGTGTTTCTTTGCCGGAAAGTCGTTCGACCATTCCGGTGGGGGTCATACTCTCTGCCACAACCCTGACCGTCGTGGCGGTCCCGGGGGCGGGGGCAGTACAGGGAATCCAGGGACGCGACAGGGCGGGAAAGGCAGCCGCGGATGCAGGGCACCGTCGACGGCTTCAGCTACGGACTCGTCACACCGGTGGTGGCCTATCTCATGGCCTGCCTCGGAGGCGCGCTCGGTCTGCGCTGCACCACGAGATCGATGCTGGTCGACGGCCGCCTCAGGGTCGGGTGGCTCGCCCTTGGCTCGGCCGCCATCGGCTCCGGCATATGGACCATGCACTTCGTCGCCATGATGGGCTTCAAGGTCCTGCAGACCCCGGTCCACTACGACCCGCTGACCACGTTCGCGAGTCTCGCCGTCGCGATCGTCATGGTCGGCATCGGTATCTTCATGGTCGGCTCCAAAGGAGCGACCGGGGCGGCGCTCTTCACCGGCGGCACGATCACCGGCCTCGGCATCGCCTCCATGCACTACCTCGGCATGGCCGGAATGCGCCTCAACGGCACACTCGAGTACAACACCGTCACCGTGGCCGCCTCCGTCGTCATCGCCGTGGTGGCCGCCATCGCCGCCCTGTGGGCCGCCGGCCAGGTCCGGGGCTTCCTGTGGAGCGTCGGCGCGAGCCTCGTCATGGGCATCGCGGTCAGCGGCATGCACTACACGGGCATGGCCGCCCTCAGCGTCCATCTGCACGGCGCGGCCGGCGCCGCCCCGGCCGACGGCTCGTCGTCCGCGGCCCTCCTCGCCCCGCTGATGATCGGTCCGCTGGTCTTCCTGATCCTGGCGGGCGTCGTGGTGATGTTCGACCCGTTCATGATCATGGGCAAGTTCCACGGCACCCCCGCCGAACGGCGGCCCGGAGTCCCCATCCACGCCTGCGCGCACACCGACCGGCGACCGCTCGCCCGGGCCGGCCGCCCCCCTTCCCGGGCCGAGCGCGAGCACGGCGCACCCCGCTCCCGCACCCCGCAGAACCGCTGACCCGACCCCGTTGTCAGTGCGGGGTCGTACGGTGGATTCATGCGGCCCGTTTCCAAGATCGAACGCACGGTGGCGCCCTTCGAGGTCGTCAGCCCCTACCAGCCGAGCGGCGACCAGCCCGCGGCCATCGCCGAGCTGGCCCGGCGCATCGGAGCAGGCGAGAAGGACGTCGTCCTGCTCGGCGCGACCGGCACCGGCAAGTCCGCCACCACCGCGTGGATGATCGAGAAGCTCCAGCGCCCCACCCTGGTGATGGCGCCGAACAAGACGCTGGCCGCCCAGCTGGCCAACGAGTTCCGCGAGCTCCTGCCGAACAACGCGGTCGAATACTTCGTCTCGTACTACGACTACTACCAGCCCGAGGCATACGTCCCGCAGTCGGACACCTACATCGAGAAGGACTCCTCGATCAACGAGGAGGTCGAGCGGCTGCGCCACTCGGCGACCAACTCCCTGCTCACGCGGCGCGACGTCGTCGTGGTCGCCTCCGTCTCCTGCATCTACGGCCTCGGTACGCCCCAGGAGTACGTGGACCGCATGGTCCCCCTGAAGGTGGGCGAGGAGATCGACCGGGACGAGCTGCTGCGCCGCTTCGTCGACATCCAGTACACCCGCAACGACCTGGCGTTCACCCGCGGCACCTTCCGTGTCCGGGGCGACACCATCGAGATCTTCCCCGTCTACGAGGAGCTCGCGGTCCGCATCGAGATGTTCGGCGACGAGATCGAGGCCCTCTCCACGCTCCACCCCCTCACCGGCGAGATCATCAGCGACGACCAGCAGCTGTACGTCTTCCCCGCCTCCCACTACGTCGCCGGGCCCGAGCGCATGGAGCGGGCCGTCAACGACATCGAGAAGGAACTGGGCGAGCGCCTCGCGGAGCTGGAGAAGCAGGGCAAGCTCCTGGAGGCCCAGCGCCTGCGCATGCGCACCACGTACGACATCGAGATGCTCCGCCAGATCGGCTCCTGCTCCGGCGTGGAGAACTACTCGATGCACTTCGACGGCCGCGAGCCCGGCTCCCCGCCGAACACCCTGCTCGACTACTTCCCCGACGACTTCCTCCTCGTCATCGACGAGTCCCATGTGACCGTCCCGCAGATCGGCGCGATGTACGAGGGCGACGCCTCCCGCAAGCGCACCCTCGTCGACCACGGCTTCCGGCTGCCGTCCGCCCTGGACAACCGCCCGCTGAAGTGGGAGGAGTTCCAGGAGCGCATCGGCCAGACGGTCTACCTCTCGGCCACCCCCGGCCAGTACGAGCTCTCCCGCTCCGACGGCCATGTCGAGCAGATCATCCGCCCCACCGGCCTCGTCGACCCCGAGGTGGTCGTCAAGCCCACCGAGGGCCAGATCGACGACCTGGTGCACGAGATCCGCAAGCGCACCGAGAAGGACGAGCGGGTCCTCGTGACCACGCTCACCAAGAAGATGGCCGAGGACCTCACCGACTACTTCCTGGAACTCGGCATCCAGGTCCGCTACCTGCACAGCGACGTCGACACCCTGCGCCGGGTCGAGCTGCTGCGCGAGCTGCGCGCCGGCGAGTACGACGTCCTGGTCGGCATCAACCTCCTCCGGGAGGGCCTCGACCTGCCCGAGGTCTCCCTGGTCGCGATCCTCGACGCCGACAAGGAGGGCTTCCTGCGCTCGGGGACGTCGCTCATCCAGACCATCGGCCGCGCCGCGCGCAATGTGTCCGGTCAGGTCCATATGTACGCCGACAAGATCACCCCGGCGATGGAGAAGGCCATCGACGAGACCAACCGCCGCCGGGAGAAGCAGGTCGCGTACAACAAGGCCAACGGCATCGACCCGCAGCCGCTGCGCAAGAAGATCAACGACATCGTCGCGCAGATCGCCCGCGAGGACGTCGACACCGAACAACTGCTCGGCACGGGCTACCGCAAGGGCGGCAAGGACGGCAAGGGCGCCAAGGCCCCGGTGCCGTCCCTCGGCGGCAAGGCGGCCAAGTCCGCCAAGGGCAAGGCCAAGGAGACCGTCCCGACCGACCGCCCGGCGGCCGACCTCGCCCAGCAGATCGAGGACATGACGGAGCGGATGCGCGCGGCCGCCGCCGACCTGCAGTTCGAGATCGCCGCCCGGCTGCGCGACGAGGTCTCCGAGATGAAGAAGGAGCTCCGGCAGATGAAGGAGGCGGGTCTGGCCTGACGGACCCGAGGGGCGCCGGGGGGAGAGCGGTCCCCCGGCGCGGCGCGCTGTGTTGCAAGACCGACACAAAGTGCGACACAGGCTGCGGCGATGTCAGTGCCGCTGCGTAAGGTGCAACACATCCGCGGACTCAGCGGCAACAGGGGACAGTTCGAGAGGGGAATCGGCGCGTGACCGTCAACATGACCAAGGGTCAGGCCATCAGTCTTCAGAAGAACGACGGAGGCAGCCTGACCGCGGTGCGCATGGGTCTCGGCTGGCAGGCTGCCCCCCGGCGCGGCCTGTTCGGGTCCCGTACCCGTGAGATCGACCTCGACGCCTCCGCCGTGCTGTTCGCGGACAAGCAGCCCGTCGACGTCGTCTTCTTCCGCCACCTGGTGAGCGACGACGGCTCCGTCCGGCACACCGGTGACAACCTGGTGGGCGGTGTCGGCGCGGGCGGCGACGACGAGGCGATCCTCGTCGACCTGGCCCGGGTCCCGGTCCACATCGACCAGATCGTCTTCACCGTCAACTCGTTCACCGGCCAGACCTTCCAGGAAGTGCAGAACGCGTTCTGCCGTCTGGTGGACGAGACCAACGGCCAGGAGCTGGCCCGCTACACCCTCGCGGGCGGCGGCCAGTACACGGCCCAGATCATGGCCAAGGTGCACCGCACGGGCGCGGGCTGGACGATGACGGCCATCGGCTCGCCGGCCAACGGCCGTACCTTCCAGGACCTGATGCCGGCGATCCTGCCGGTCCTGTAGGCAGCCCGACGCAGCACGCAGCAAGCGACACAGGGGGACGAAGTCGATGACGGCCGAGCTGGTCCGGGGGCAGAACCATCCACTGCCCGAGGCCCGACTGGAGATCCGCGTCTCGGCCGGCACGCCGATCGTCGCCGGGGCCACCCTCGGCGACGAGCACGGCAAAGTGCCCGGCGTCGAGTGGGTGGCCCACCCGGGCGCGCCCACCCTGCCCGGGCTCGAGGTCTCCCAGCAGGCGGCGGCCGACCACCGCCTCGCCGTGGACCTCGACGCCCTGCCGCCGTCCGTGCACCGGGTGACCGTCCTGCTCGCACTGCCGACCGGGACCGGCGGCCCGGCCCGCTTCGGCGCGGTCGCCGCCCCCTTCGTCGCGGTCACCGGCCTCGACGGCACCGAGGTCGCCACCTACACCGTCATCGGCCTGCAGACGGAGTCCGCCGTCGTCGCCCTGGAGCTCTACCGCAGGCAGGGCGCCTGGAAGGTCCGCGCGGTCGGCCAGGGCTACGCGGGCGGCCTCGCGGAACTGCTCACCGACCAGGACCTGCCCGAAGCCCGGCAGCTCGCGGAGGGCATCCACGAGGCGGTCGCCCGGGGCCTCGCCCGCTCGGTGGCCGCGCCCCCGCCCCGGGTGCCGGACGCCGACCGTCCGCGGCAGACCACCGCGCCCGCACCGGGCCCGGACCAGACCCACGCCGCGGGCACCGCCCCCCAGGGAGCGCCGCCCCAGCCCGTCGGACAGCACGGCGGCACCGCGCCGCACGACCCGTCCACCGACCCCCACCCCACCACCGCGCCCATGGCCGGCGGGCCCGTCAACTACACCCACCCCGGTCGGCAGACCACCGCACCGCCGCCGCCTGCGCCCACCGCGCCCCCGGCAGAGCCCGGCCGGCCCGCGCAGCCCGTCGCCGGGGACGCCACCGGCTGGTCCATGGACGAGCGGCTCTACAACCAGGTCTGGGGCATGTTCGAGGACCTGGCCCGCACCGCCGCCGCATACCGCAGCGCCGTCGACTTCGCCGAGTCGCGCATGGAGCAGGAGCTGGACCGGGTCCTGTCCGACCCGCGCAGCCGTATCAGCGGTCAGGGAGACGCCGCACGCGAGGCCGCCCGCGCCAAGCACGCCCAGCTCGTCGACCAGGCCCGGGCCGCCCTCGACCGGGATCTGGCCCAGCTCCGGGCCGAGTCCGATGTCGTCGAGCCCGCGCTGCCCACGGCGTACGCCCGCTGGGACAACCCGGTGTGGCACGGCTACCGCGTGCCGATGGAGGTCCCGATGGCCCTGCGCCTGGGCGATCTGCATCTGCCGGAGAGCGACGGCCTGCGCATCCCCATGCTGGTCCGGTTGCCGCTGGAGCGGGGTCTGTGGATCGACAGCGGCCGTTCCGGCTCCGCCGACTCCTTCGCCGACTCCGACGAACTGCGCCGCCTCGCCCTGGACACCGCCGTGGCGCTCGCCGCGCGGCTCCTCGCCGTGTACCCGCCGGGGGAGTTCAGCGTCCATGTCATCGACGCGGCCGGCGCCGGAGCGTCCGCGTTGGCACCGCTGACCCAGCCGGGCGTCCTCGCCGGACCACCCGCCACCGGCGCCGCGGGCGTCTCGGACGTGCTGGGGCGGCTCACCCAGCGGGTGGACCTCGTGCAGATGGCGGTGCGCGGCGGAGCCGCCGACGCGCTGCCCCCCGGCTTCGACACGGCCGAGCAACTCCTGATCGTCAACGACTTCCCGCACGGCTTCGACGACCGGGCCGTGACCCAGCTGCGCTACCTCGCCGACGAGGGCCCGGCCGTGGGGGTCCATCTGATGATGGTCGCCGACCGGCAGGACGCCGCCGCGTACGGGCCGTTGCTCGATCCGCTGTGGCGTTCGCTCATGCGACTCACGCCCACCCCGGACGACCACCTCGCCGACCCCTGGGTCGGGCACGCGTGGACGTACGAGCCGTCGCTCGTCCCGCCGGGCAGCCGGATCCTCCACCAGGTGCTCACCCGGGTCGCGGACGCCCGCCGCTCCTGGGACCGCTGAGAACCGGCGCGGTCCGACCTCCATCAAGACCTGGTAAAGCCGCTCTGACCTGCGGTTTTGATACTTCCTTTGCCTAGCCCTTTACCTATTCTTGGTGAATGGGTATGCTCTTATGAGCGGAGGGGAGTACTCCCTACTTGCTGCGGCGTACCCGTCAATACGGATCAGACAGATCCCGGGGCGTCGGCCCGGCCGAACACCAGGCGTTGGGGAGCGTTCTGGAGACCGGGTGGAAGAGACCTCCGGTAGCGATGACGCTGCAATTTGCCGTTACGTACTGCCGGAGGCGCAGTGGATGTTTCCACGACCCTGTGGGTCCTGACAGTGGTGGGCCTTGCCGCCCTCATCGCGGTCGACTTCTTCATCGGCCGCAAGCCCCATGACGTGTCCATCAAGGAAGCCGGAATCTGGACGGTCGTCTGGATCGTCCTGGCCGCCCTGTTCGGACTCGGCCTGTTCGTCTTCGCCGGCGGCCAGCCGGCCGGAGAATTCTTCGCCGGCTTCATCACCGAGAAGTCGCTGAGCGTCGACAACCTCTTCGTCTTCGTCCTGATCATGGCGAAGTTCGCGGTGCCCACGCAGTACCAGCAGCGGGTGCTCCTGATCGGTGTGCTGATCGCCCTGGTGCTCCGCGCGATATTCATCGCCGCGGGCGCGGCGATCCTCGCCAGCTTCGCCTGGGTCTTCTACATCTTCGGCGCGTTCCTGATCTACACCGCCTGGAAGCTGATCCAGGAGGCCAGGGCCGACGAGGAGGACGAGGAGTGGGAGGAGAACAAGCTCCTCAAGGCCGCCGAGAAGCGCTTCGGCGTCGCCGACCGCTACCACGGCACCAAGCTGTGGATCGAGCAGAACGGCAAGCGCGTCATGACGCCGATGCTCGTCGTGATGCTCGCCATCGGTACCACCGACGTGCTCTTCGCCCTGGACTCGATCCCGGCGATCTTCGGCCTGACCCAGGACCCGTACATCGTCTTCACGGCCAACGCGTTCGCGCTGATGGGCCTGAGGCAGCTGTACTTCCTCATCGGCGGACTGCTGAAGAAGCTGGTCCACCTGTCCTACGGTCTGTCGGTCATCCTCGGCTTCATCGGCGTGAAGCTGGTGCTGCACGCGCTGCACGAGTCCGGCGTCCACGTGCCCGAGATCTCCATCCCGGTCTCCCTCGGTGTGATCTGCTCCGTCCTGATCGTCACCACGATCACCAGCCTCCGTGCCTCCAAGAAGCAGGCGGCGGCCGAGGCGCGGCAGCAGCAGGCCGAAGACGCCGAGAAGGACAGCATCGAGGCCTGACGGCGACCGCCGGACAGCACGGCACATGAGCGAAGGGCCCCGCCCACCGACGACGCGGATCCACGGCGTCGACCGGAGTGCGGGGCCCCTTCACGTCTGAAAGGATCACCGCATGCTCGCTCGACTCCGGTCGCTCACGGCGCGATGGACCGCCGCCGTCCCGGTGGCCGCGGTCGTCCTGCTCGTCCTCACCTGGGGGCGCGACCTGCCCGGAGCGGTCGTCGCCCTCGTCACGCTGGTGCTCGCGGGAGCCGTCCTCGCCGCCGTCCACCACGCCGAGGTCGTCGCCCACCGGGTCGGCGAACCGTTCGGATCGCTGGTCCTCGCGATCGCGGTGACGATCATCGAGGTGGCGCTGATCGTCACGCTCATGGCCGACGGCGGCGACAAGAGTTCCACCCTCGCCCGGGACACCGTCTTCGCGGCGGTGATGATCACCTGCAACGGCATCGTCGGCCTGTGTCTGCTGGTCGCCTCACTGCGCCATGGACTCGCCGTCTTCAATCCCGAGGGCACCGGCGCCGCCCTCGCCACGGTCGCCACCCTCGCCACGCTCAGCCTCGTGCTCCCCACCTTCACCACCAGCAAGCCCGGCCCGGAGTTCTCCACGGCCCAACTCACCTTCGCGGCACTGGCGTCCCTGCTGCTCTACGGCCTCTTCGTCGCCACCCAGACCGTGCGACACCGCGACTACTTCCTGCCGATCACCCGCCAGGGCGAGGTGATCACCGCCGACGACCACGCCGAGGCGCCGACCGCCCGCACCGCCGCGGTCAGCCTCGGACTGCTCGGCCTCGCGCTCGTCGGGGTGGTGGGCCTCGCCAAGGGCGTCTCGCCGACCATCGAGTCCGGTGTCGCGGCGGCCGGACTGCCGCACGCCGTCGTCGGTGTGGTCATCGCGCTGCTCGTCCTGCTCCCCGAGACCATCGCCGCCCTGCGTGCCGCCCGCCGCGACCGCGTCCAGACCAGCCTCAACCTCGCCCTCGGTTCGGCGATGGCGAGCATCGGCCTGACCATCCCGGCCGTCGCCCTGGCCTCGCTCTGGCTCTCCGGTCCGCTCGTGCTCGGCCTCGGTTCGACCCATATGGTGCTGCTCGCCCTGACCGTCGTGGTGGCCTCGCTGACCGTGGTGCCGGGGCGCGCGACGCCGCTCCAGGGTGGGGTGCACCTGGTGCTGTTCGCGGCGTACCTGGAGCTCGCGGTGACCCCGTAGCGCGTCCGGACTCCTCACCCCGCGGTGGCCTGAGCCGCCTCCGACGTGGGCCTCGGGACCGGCCGGGTCTCCGGCAGCAGGGCGAAGCAGCCGAGGCTCAGCAGGGCGATCCCCGTCAGATAGGCGCCGACCCCCCAGGGCACCCGCCCGCCCTCGGACACGGCGGTGGCCACGATCGGCGTCAGGGCACCGCCTACCACCCCGCCGAGGTTGTAGCCCACCGCGGCTCCCGTGCAGCGCACCCGGGGCTCGTACAGCTCCGGCAGATACGCGGCGACGACGGCGAACATCGTGACGAACGCGAGCATCGCCACCAGGAAGCCGAGGAACATCAACAGGGGCTCGCCGGTCGACAGCAGCGCGACCAGGGGGAACATCCACAGCACGGTGGCGGCACAGCCGGCCAGGCACATCGGGCGCCGTCCGTACCGGTCGCCGAGCACGGCCGCCAACGGGGTGAGGGCGCCCTTCACCACCACGGCGCCCATGACGCACGTCAGCATGACGGTACGGCTCACCCCGAGCCGCTCCGTCGCGTAGGCGAGGGACCAGGTCGTCACCGTGTAGAAGACCGCGTACCCGATGGCGAGCGCCCCGGCCGTCAGCAGGACGAGCCGCCAGTGGCCGCGCACCACCTCGGCGAGCGGTACGCGCGCGGGGGCGCCGATCTCCAGGAACTCCGGGCTCTCCACGAGCGACGAGCGCAGCCACAGCCCGGCCACGGCCAGCACACCCGCCGCCCAGAACGGCACCCGCCATCCCCAGGAGGCGAACTGGGCGTCCGTCAGTGTCGCCGACAGCGCCAGCATCACCCCGTTGGCGAGCAGGAAGCCCACCGCGGGGCCGATCTGCGGGAAGCTCGACCACAGTCCGCGCCGCTCGGCCGGCGCGTGCTCCGCCGTCAGAAGCACCGCACCGCCCCACTCCCCGCCGAGCCCCAGCCCTTGCAGGAAGCGCAGGACGAGCAGGAGGAACGGGGCGGCGACACCGATCGAGTCGAAGGTGGGCACACAGCCGACGGCGACGGTCGCGCCGCCGGTCAGCAGCAGGGACGCCACGAGGACCGGGCGCCGCCCGCGCCGGTCCCCGATGTGCCCGAAGAGCACCGAGCCCAGCGGCCGGGCCACGAAGCCCACCCCGAAGGTCGCGAAGGCCGCGAGGGTCCCCGCCAGCGGCGAGAACGTGGGGAAGAACAGCGGCCCCAGGACGAGGGCCGCCGCCGTCCCGTAGACGAAGAAGTCGTAGAACTCGATGGCCGTCCCGGCGAGCGAGGCGGCCGCGAGTCGCGGCATGGAGGGCGGTTCCACGGTGCGTGCGCTGTGCATGCAGCGTCAACTACCCAGCGTGACATGTGGTTACGGGGGCGTGCGGAGGCCCGTTCGACGTGCGCCTGTCCCCGTGGGCGTCGACCGTGCTCAGTAGGTCACGGTGATGCGCCGGGCGGGACCGTCCACCCGGATCACACCGCCGTAAGGGGTGACGACCTGCGGATCGGTGTGTCCGAGATCCACGTCGAAGACGATCGTGGTGTCCGGTGCGTACACACGCATGGCGCGCAGCACCGCCTCCCGCTGGCCGGCCGCGTAACGCTCCGCGTCCTCGGGGCTGTGGGGCTTCTCGAAGGACCAGGTCTTCGGGCGGCCCATCAGGAGCGCGGAGAAGCGCCCGAGCAGCCCGCGCTCGCCCATGTTCCGCAGCGTCCGGAAGACCTCCTCGCCGCTCGGCAGTTCCTCCGAGGTCTCCAGGAAGAGCACCCCGCCGTCGAGGACGGACGGATCGCTCGGGATCTCGCGGTCGGCCATCAGCAGCCAGCCCACGATCTCCAGGCAGCCGCCCCAGCCTCGGCCCTCCACCACGCGGTCGGCGTTCACCCAGGTCCAGCCGGCGCCTGGCCGGCTCTCCGGCTCCGCGTCGAAGGTCGCCGGGTCGGCCCAGTCGCGCTCGATGTCGTTGAAGCGCTCGGCGGGCCTCAGTTCGTACGGCCCCGAGGTGAACAGCGCGGCGCGCAGCGACTCGGCGGTCACCGGGTTCAGCGCGCCCGGCCTGCCCAGCGAGGTCATCACGGTCCCGCCGTGGTAGCCGACGATCCCGGAGTTGTACAGGAACGCCAACAGGTTGGTGTTGTCGCTGACCCCGAAGAACGGCTTGGGGTTGGCCCGGATCAACTCGCGGTCCAGCAGCGGCAGGACGGTGATCTGGTCGTCGCCGCCGATGGAGGTGAACACCGCCTTCACGTCGGGGTCCGCGAAGGCCGCGTGGACGTCGTCGGCCCGCTCCCGCGGTGTCGCGCCCATCCTGCGGGTCGTCGGGTACTCGACCGGTTCGAGCCCGAACTCCTTCCGCAGCCGTTCGAGACCGAGTTCGAAGGGCTGGGGGAACAGTCCGGGCAGACCCGCGCCGGGGGAGAGGACGGCCACCCGGTCACCGGGCGACGGCTTGGGGGGATACACGGGACGCAGGGGATACGGGGGATCCGCGGGCATGGTCATGACCGGAGGTTAGAGCCTCTCACCAGGGCGTCGCATCGTGATAAACCGGGTCCGAGCAGCGGCCTCCGCGGGCCGCCCACCCGAACGGACCGGAGGAACCGTGCCCCGCAGCCTCGCCAACGCCCCGATCATGATCCTCAACGGGCCCAACCTCAACCTGCTGGGCCAGCGGCAGCCCGAGATCTACGGTTCCGACACGCTCGCCGACGTGGAGGCCATGTGCGCCGAGGCCGCGGCCGCGCACGGCGGCACGGTCGACCTCCGGCAGTCCAACCACGAGGGCGAACTGGTCGACTGGATCCACGAGGCACGGCTGAACCACTGCGGGATCGTCATCAACCCCGGGGCCTACTCGCACACCTCCGTAGCGATCCTCGACGCCCTCAACACCTGTGACGGCCTGCCCGTGCTGGAGGTCCACATCTCCAACATCCACCAGCGGGAGACGTTCCGGCACCACTCGTACGTCTCACTGCGCGCCGACGGCGTCATCGCCGGCTGCGGGGTGCAGGGCTACGTGTTCGGCGTGGAGCGGGTGGCCGCGCTGGTGGGCGCGGGCAAGGCGGACGCCTGACGACCCGTACGTTCGTCGAGGACGGCGACCGGCGTCTCACAGTCGGCCGGACTCCACGATCCGGCGTCTCACAGACGGCCCGACTCCACGATCCTTCGCAGGAAGCGCCGGGTGCGCTCCTGGCGCGGGTCGCCGAAGATCTCCTCGGCGGTCCCGCGCTCCAGCACCACCCCGCCGTCCAGGAAGCAGACCTGGTCGGCGACATCGCGGGCGAAGCCCATCTCGTGCGTGGCGAGGACCATGGTCATGCCCTCGTCCTTCAGATCCCGGACGACGGTGAGGACCTCGCCCACGAGTTCCGGGTCGAGGGCGGCCGTGATCTCGTCGAGGAGCAGCAGCCGGGGCCGTACGGCCAACGCGCGGACGATCGCGACGCGTTGCTGCTGCCCGCCGCTCAGCCGGTCCGGGTACTCGCCCGCCTTGGTGCCGAGCCCCAGCCGGTCGAGCAGCTCACGGGCCCGCTCCTCCGCCTCCGCCCGGCCCACGCCGTGCACCCGGCGCGGGGCGAGGGTGATGTTCTCCAGGACGGTCATGTGCGGGAACAGGTTGTACGACTGGAAGACGACCCCGATGCGGCGCCGTACCGCGTCCTGGTCCGCCCGCGGATCGGTGATCTCCTCGCCGTCCAGCCAGATCGCCCCGTCGTCGATCTCCTCCAGCAGGTTGGCGCAGCGCAGCAGTGTCGACTTGCCGGACCCGGACGCGCCGATCAGCGCGGTCACGGTGTGCGGGGCGACCTCCAGGTCGACGTCCCGCAGAACGGGCGAACCGCCGAACGTCTTGCGGACGGACTCCATCCGCAGCACGGGGGCGTCGGACCCCTCGGACGCCTCGGACAGCTTCGGGGTGTCGCTCATATCGTGCCTCCCTGGGCCCGCCGCCGGTCCATCCGGGCCGTGACCCAGTCGGTGAAGCGGGTCATGGGAATGGTCAGGGCGACGAAGACCAGTCCCGCGACGATGTACGGCGTGTAGTTGAGGCTGCGGCCCACGATGATGTCGGCCGCGCGCACGGCGTCGACCGCGCCGCCGATCGACACCAGCCCGGTGTCCTTCTGCAGCGACACCAGGTCGTTGAGGAGCGGCGGCACCTGACGGCGTACCGCCTGCGGCAGCACGACGTGCCGCAGGGCCTGCCGGTTGGTGAGCCCCAGTGAGCGCGCCGCCGCCCGCTGCGAGGGGTGCACGGACTCGATGCCGGCGCGGAACACCTCGGCGACGTACGCCGAGTACGTGAGCGTCAGCGCGGTGCCGCCGAGCAGGACCGGGTCGACGGTCACGCCCTGGAGCCGGAGCGCGGGCACCCCCAGGACGACGATCATCAGGTTGATGATCAGCGGGAGACCGCGGAAGAAGTCGGTGTACGCCGCGGCCAGCGCCCGCACCGGGAAGAACACCGGGCCGCGCAGGGTCCGGGCGACGGCGATGAGCATGCCGAGGACGAGCACGGCGACACCGCACACCAGCAGCAGCCGCACGTTGAGCCAGAGCCCTTCGAGCACCTTGGGCAGGGCCTCGCGCGCGTACTCGGCGCTGAAGAACGTCTCCTTGGTGCGGGGCCAGCCGGGCGCGTTGACGACGACCACGTAGAGGACGACGGCGGTGACGAGGGTCGACAGGGCGGCGACGGCCGTCGCGCGGCGGGACCGGGCGCGCTTGTAGCGCTCCCGTTCCAGCCGCCGCTCGGAGGGGACGTAGCCGTCGTCCCCGCCGGGCGTGCCGTCGTCCCCTCCGAGCGTGCCGGCGTCCTCGCGGGGGCTGCCGGCGTCCTCGCCGGGCACGCCGTCGTCGTCCGCGCCGTCCCGGCCCGGCTGGTCCTTCACGACGGTCACTTGAGCACCGGGGCGTCGACGGCGTCGGAGAGCCACTTCTGCTCGATCCCCGCCAGCGTGCCGTCCTCGCGCAGGGCGTCCACGGCCGCCGTCACACACGGCGTCAGGGCGCTGCCCTTGTCGAGGACCAGGCCGAACTGCTCGGGGGTGCCGCCCCGGTTCTCGAACTGGCCGACGATCGTCGCGTCCGTCACCTCGGCGCCGGTGATGTAGAACGCGGTCGGGAGGTCGACGACGACCGCGTCGATCTGGCCGTTCTTGAGGGCGGACTTGGCCTGGTCGTTCTTGGCGTAGGCGGCGGGGTCCTGGCTCGGCTTCACCACGTCGTCGATGTAGTCGAGGCTGGTCGTGCCGACCTGGGCGCCCAGATGGAGGCCCTTGAGGTCGGCGATGCTCTTCGCCTTCGCGGCCTTGGAGCCCTTCAGGGCGATGACGGCCTGGCGCACGTCGTAGTACCCGGACGAGAAGTCCACGGCCTTCTTGCGCTCGTCGCTGACGGACACCTGGTTGATGTCGAAGTCGAAGGTCTTCTCACCCGGCGCGAACGCCTTGTTGAAGGGCACGGACTGCCAGACGACGTCCGCCTTGTCGTAGCCGAGCCGCTCGGCCACGGCGTACGCGACGGCCGACTCGAAGCCCTCGCCGTTCTTCGGGTCGTCGTCCTTGAACCACGGCTCGTAGGCGGGGGAGTCGGTGGCGACGGTCAGCTTCCCGGACTCCTCGGTGCGCAACTCGCCCTTGGCGCACGACGTCCCGGACGCCGAGGCGGAGGCTGCGCCGGACGCGTTCTCCTCCGGCTGCGGGGCGCACCCGACCGCGACCGCGGCGAACAGGACGACGGTGGCGGCGGAGGCGGCGCGACGGGACGGGCGCGGGGCTTTGAGGGCAGGACGCATGGCGGGAGACTGACAGCGCGACATCCCGTTTGTCGAGGTCATGTCGGCGATTGTCCGCATAGTGGGAACGGGTGTTGCCATTCTGTGAACCGGTGCGGGAAGCGGCGGAGAGCGCTTGCGCGGGACACGGGCGGGGCCGCCGGCCGAGGGCGGGGATAGGGAGGCCGGCGGCCCGTCCGCGCGGGAGCCGTCATCCCGTGCGGACCTGTCCTCCAGTGGACTACGCCAGGGCGTACGCCGGGAGCGCGCGCGGGGCACCGGCGTGTGTGTTCGATTCACACGGGGCGCGTGAGGGTGTGTCTCGCGCCCCAGGCGGACGGCTGGGCAACCGCCCTACGGCACAAGGGGGTTCACCAACCCCGTGCGCGCCACTCCGGCAGGTGCGGGCGCTCCGCGCCGAGCGTCGTGTCGTTGCCGTGGCCCGGGTAGACCCAGGTCTCGTCGGGCAGCGTGCCGAAGATCTTCGTCTCCACGTCGTGGATCAGGCTGGCGAACGCCTCCGGGTCCTTGCGGGTGTTGCCCACGCCGCCCGGGAAGAGGCAGTCACCGGTGAACACATGGGGATGCCCGTGCGGGTCGTCGTAGACCAGGGCGATCGAACCCGGCGTGTGGCCCACCAGGTGGCGCGCGGTCAGCTCCACGCGCCCCACGCGGATCGTGTCGCCGTCGTCGACGAGCACGTCGGTCGGCACGGGGATGCCCTCGGCGTCGTCCCGGCCCGCGTACGTACGGGCGCCGGTGGCGGCCACCACCTCGGCGAGCGCCTGCCAGTGGTCGCCGTGCTGATGCGTGGTGACGACGGACGCGATGCCGTCGTCACCGATCAGCGTGAGCAGGGTGCCGGCGTCGTTCGCGGCGTCGATCAGCAACTGCTCGTCGGTGGCCCGGCAGCGCAACAGATAGGCGTTGTTGTCCATCGGGCCCACCGCGACCTTGGAGATCATCAGGTCCGGCAGCTCGTGCACATCCGCAGGGCCGCCGACCTTCACCGCTCCGCTGTACGTCATGGCCGTCAGTCTAGGCCGCGGGCGCACCCTCGGCCGCTCCCCGGCTTCCCGGCCGCTCCCCGGCTCCCGGGCCGCTCCCCGGCTCCCGGGCCGCTCCCCGTGCTCCCGCGCCCGCTACAGCGCGGGCAGCGAGGGCAGGGCACCGCCCTCGACGCGCAGGGCGGTGCCGTCGCGCCGTCCGGCGAGCCAGCCGAGGAGGTCGGCCCGGCGGCCGGTGACCACGCGCGTGTGGCTGCCGCTCTCCAGCTGCTCCGCGGTGAGCCCTTGCACGGCTCCGGTGAAGAGGAGCCGCCCGTCGTCCTGTCTGATCGTCACCGCGGGGACGCCGGGGTGGTCGCGGAACCGCTCGGTCAGGAAGGTGATCTCGCGCTGGGTGAACTCCTCCGGCAGGTCCTCCAGCTCGTACCCGATGCCGAGGTCCACGTGGTGCAGCTCCACCTCGATCCAGCGCCGGAACGGCAGCCGTGACGCCGAGTCCGTGACCCCGTTGCGCAGCTCGACCGTGCGCGACCAGTCCGCGGGGACGGCGGAGGCGTCCTGGAAGCGCTGCGCGCTCTCCCGCAGGTCCGCGAGCTGCGCCTCCAGGGGGCGGGGCGCGTCCCGCTCGATGTCGGCGTCCCGTGCCTCGCCGGAGACGTACATCGGGCGTCCTTCGAGGACGTTCACGAGGGCGTCCGCGTTGCGGGCGAGGTGGGCGAGGACATGACCCCGGGTCCAGCCGGGCAGCCGTGACGGCTCCGTCACAGCCGCGTTGTCCATCTTGGCGACTGCGGTGAGGAGCCGCTCGGTCGCTTCTCGTGCAGAGTCCAGGTCAGACGCGTGAGACTTCATGACGCCGACCCTAGCCGCGCCACTCCTTCGGGTGAAGGTGATGGGCCTCGGGCCGAAATCGAATGCACGTGCTATATGGTCGAGTCCTGCGTCGGGCATGCTGGAAGGCCCGGGATTGTTGTGGAACGGGGAAACAGGACCGGCGCTGTCAGTGGCTCCCCCTAGTCTGTGAAGGACGGGGGCTCCGCTCCTGTCACTTCACTCAAGAAAGGTGCGGACCGGCGTGGCCGACCGTCTCATCGTCCGTGGCGCGCGCGAGCACAACCTGAAGAACGTCTCGCTCGACCTCCCACGCGACTCGCTCATCGTCTTCACGGGCCTGTCGGGGTCGGGCAAGTCCTCGCTGGCCTTCGACACGATCTTCGCGGAGGGCCAGCGCCGCTACGTGGAGTCGCTGTCCTCCTACGCCCGGCAGTTCCTCGGGCAGATGGACAAGCCGGACGTCGACTTCATCGAGGGTCTGTCCCCGGCGGTCTCCATCGACCAGAAGTCCACCTCGCGCAACCCGCGCTCGACGGTCGGCACGATCACCGAGGTCTACGACTACCTCCGGCTGCTCTTCGCGCGCATCGGCAAGCCGCACTGCCCCCAGTGCCGCCGCCCGATCTCCCGACAGTCGCCGCAGGCCATCGTCGACCGCGTCCTGGAACTGCCCGAGGGCAGCCGCTTCCAGGTGCTGTCGCCGCTGGTGCGGGAGCGCAAGGGCGAGTTCGTCGACCTCTTCGCGGACCTCCAGACCAAGGGCTACAGCCGCGCGCGGGTGGACGGCGAGACCGTCCAGCTCTCCAGCCCGCCCACCCTGAAGAAGCAGGAGAAGCACACCATCGAGGTGGTCGTCGACCGCCTCACGGTGAAGGACTCCGCCAAGCGTCGGCTCACCGACTCCGTGGAGACCGCGCTCGGGCTGTCCGGCGGCATGGTCGTGCTCGACTTCGTCGACCTCCCCGAGGACGACCCCGAGCGCGAGCGCATGTTCTCGGAGCACCTGTACTGCCCGTACGACGACCTGTCCTTCGAGGAGCTGGAGCCCCGCTCCTTCTCCTTCAACTCGCCCTTCGGCGCCTGCCCCGACTGCACCGGCATCGGCACGCGCATGGAGGTCGACCCGGAGCTGATCGTCCCGGACGAGGACAAGTCGCTCGACGAGGGCGCCATCCACCCCTGGTCGCACGGCCACACCAAGGACTACTTCGGCCGCCTCGTCGGGGCCCTGGCCGACGCGCTGGGATTCCGGACCGACATCCCCTTCGCCGGTCTCCCGCAGCGCGCGAAGAAGGCCCTGCTGTACGGCCACAAGACGCAGATCGAGGTCCGCTACCGCAACCGGTACGGCCGCGAGCGGGTCTACACCACGGCCTTCGAGGGTGCCGTGCCCTTCGTGAAGCGGCGGCACAGCGAGGCCGAGAGCGACGCCAGCCGGGAGCGCTTCGAGGGCTATATGCGGGAGGTGCCCTGCCCCACCTGTGAGGGCACCCGACTGAAGCCGATCGTCCTCGCGGTCACGATCATGGACAGGTCGATCGCCGAGGTCTCCGCGATGTCCATCAGCGACTGCGCGGACTTCCTGGGCGAGCTGAAGCTCACCGCCCGCGACAAGAAGATCGCCGAGCGCGTCCTGAAGGAGGTCAACGAACGGCTGCGGTTCCTGGTCGACGTCGGCCTGGACTACCTCTCGCTGAACCGCGCGGCCGGCACCCTCTCCGGCGGTGAGGCCCAGCGCATCCGCCTCGCCACCCAGATCGGCTCGGGCCTCGTCGGCGTGCTCTACGTCCTCGACGAGCCCTCCATCGGTCTGCACCAGCGGGACAACCACCGGCTCATCGAGACCCTGGTCCGGCTGCGCGACATGGGCAACACGCTCATCGTCGTCGAGCACGACGAGGACACCATCAAGACCGCCGACTGGGTCGTCGACATCGGCCCCGGCGCCGGTGAGCACGGCGGCAAGGTCGTCCACAGCGGCTCCCTGAAGGAGCTGCTCGCCAACACCGAGTCGCAGACCGGGCAGTACCTCTCGGGCAGGAAGGCCATCCCGCTGCCCGACATCCGCCGCCCGCTCGACCCGACCCGCCGGCTCACCGTGCACGGCGCCCGGGAGAACAACCTCCAGGACATCGACGTGTCCTTCCCGCTCGGCGTCTTCACGGCCGTCACGGGCGTCTCGGGCTCCGGCAAGTCCACGCTGGTCAACGACATCCTGTACACCCACCTCGCCCGCGAGCTGAACGGCGCGAGGAACGTACCGGGGCGGCACACGCGCGTGGACGGCGACGACCTCGTCGACAAGGTCGTGCACGTCGACCAGTCGCCCATCGGCCGCACCCCCCGCTCCAACCCGGCGACCTACACCGGCGTCTTCGACCACATCCGCAAGCTGTTCGCCGAGACCACCGAGGCGAAGGTCCGCGGCTATCTGCCCGGCCGCTTCTCCTTCAACGTCAAGGGCGGCCGCTGCGAGAACTGCGCGGGCGACGGCACCATCAAGATCGAGATGAACTTCCTCCCGGACGTCTACGTCCCGTGCGAGGTCTGCCACGGCGCCCGGTACAACCGGGAGACCCTGGAGGTCCACTACAAGGGCAAGTCCATTGCCGAGGTGCTGAACATGCCGATCGAGGAGGCGACGGACTTCTTCGAGGCCGTCCCCGCGATCGCCCGCCACCTCAACACCCTGAAGGACGTCGGCCTCGGCTACGTCCGCCTCGGCCAGGCGGCGACCACCCTGTCCGGCGGTGAGGCGCAGCGCGTGAAGCTCGCGAGCGAGCTGCAGAAGCGCTCCACCGGCCGCACGGTCTACGTCCTGGACGAGCCGACCACCGGTCTGCACTTCGAGGACATCAGCAAGCTCCTCAAGGTGCTGTCCGGCCTGGTCGACAAGGGCAACACGGTCATCGTCATCGAGCACAACCTCGACGTCATCAAGACCGCCGACTGGATCGTCGACATGGGTCCCGAGGGCGGCGCCGGCGGTGGCCTCGTGGTCGCCGAGGGCACGCCCGAGGAGGTCGCCGGGGTCCCGGCCAGCCACACCGGCAAGTTCCTGCGCGAGATCCTCGGCGCCGACCGGATCAGCGACGCGTCGTCGGTGAAGGCCCCGCGCCGGACCACGGCCAAGAAGGCGGTCGCCGCCGGGGCGACGGCCAGGAAGACCGCCACCACCCGTACGACGAGGGCCGCCGCCGACAGCACGGCGACCAAGAAGGCGGCGGCGACGAAGAAGGCGACTCCCGCGAAGAAGACCACGCGGGCCCGCAAGTCCTGACCCCGCCGGTCCGGGAGAACGATCGACAGCGGTGCCCCGCGGGAACCACCCCGCGGGCCACCGCTCGTTTCCCAGGCCCGCTGCCCGCTGCCCGCTGCCCGCTGCCCGCTGCCCGCTGCCCGCAGCCGCACAGCCCCGCAGCCCGGCTGCTGCCCGCTGGCCCGCTGCCGAGCAGCCCCGCAGTCCGCAGGCCGGCTGTTGCTGCCCGCTGGCCCGCTGCCCGCTGCCCGCTGCCCGCTGCCGGCTGCCGGCTGCCGGCTGCCCGCAGGCCCCGCAGCCCCGCTGCCCGCAGCCCCGCAGCCCCGCTGTCCGCGGCGGACGGATCGGTCCGCGGCAGACGGGTCAGTCCGCGGCCACCTCTGACGCGTACGGCGGTTCCGCGCCCGCTCGGGAGCAGGTGACGGCGGCCGCGCGGGCGGCGAAGCGGAGCAGGTCGGTCCAGTCCTCGCCGGTGAGGGCCGCGAGCGAGCCGGCGGAGAGGGCGTCACGCGCGGCCAGACCGTGCAGGAGGGCCGCGTTCACCGTGTCACCGGCGCCGATGGTGTCGACGACATCGACCTTCTCGCCCGGCACGACATGCTCGGCGCCGTCGCGGGTGTAGGCGGTCAGTCCCTCCCCGCCACGGGTGACCACGACGGCCGAGGGGCCCGAGGCCAGCCACTGGCCGGGGGTGCCGCCCAGCCACTCGGCGTCCTCCTCGGACAGCTTCAGCAGCGTCACCGAGGGCAGCCAGCTCTCGAAGCGGGCGCGGTGGGCGGCCGCGTCGGGGATGAGCCCCGGCCGGATGTTCGGGTCGAGGGCGGTGAAGACACCCCGGGCGGCCGCGCCGTGCAGCAGCTCCTCGTACGCGCTCGCACCCGGCTCCAGGACCAGCGAGCAGGTGCCGAAGGAGACGGCGCGGGTGCCCGCCGGGAGGCGCTCGGGCGCCTCGAACAGGCGGTCGGCGCTGCCCTCCACATAGAAGGAGTACCGGGCGGAGCCGTCCTCGCCGACCGAGGCCAGCGCCAGCGTCGTCGGCTCGGGGCCGCGCTGCACGGAGGCCACGTCCACACCGGCCTCCCGCAACCCCGCCAGCAGGGCCTCGCCGTACACGTCGTACGAGACACGGGAGCAGAACGCCGTGGGGGAGCCGAGACGGCCGAGCGCGACGGCCGTGTTGTACGGCCCGCCACCGCGCGCCGGCCGCAGGTCCACGAGCGGACCCGAACCCCTGGGGACCAGGTCGATCAGGGCTTCACCGGCGACGACGATCACGAAGGGGTCCTTTCTGGGAAGTCTCCGCCGGAAGGTACCTCAGACGTTCCCGCCCCACGACGGGCAGCCCCCGCCGCTTCCCCTCACTCCCAGTCCCAGCCGATCCCGACGACACCCGTGCGCACCCGGGACTCCACCAGGTGCACGGAACGGTGCAACGCGCTCAAGGGGAGAGGCTCGCGCCCTCCGCGCGGGGCGGCCGGCGAATGCCGGCTGAAACGGTGGCAGCGCACGGGCAGCGCCCGCTCGTCGAAGCGCACCTGGAGCGCGTACTGCCCGCCCGCCGACCGGAAGCCGCGGACGTACTCGGTGCAGACCCCGGCCGTCCCGTCGTCGACGCCGTAGCGGAACAGGAATGTGTCGCCGCTGCGCAGCCGGGTGTCGAAGAGGAACTCGGCGACGAGGACACCCGTGTCGTCGTCCCAACGCACCCGGCCCCGGCGGCAGTTCTCCAGGGCGCGGACCGCCATCCGTTCCGGGACGCAGCCCGGGTCGCCGTGGTGGACGGCCACATAACGGTCCACGCCGTCCCGGTGGGCCCGCACGATGTGCTGGGACTCACGGCCCAGCAGCTCACGGCGCGCACCGACGCTCACCCGCTCGTGATGGCCGACGGTGTGCACCCCGCCGTCGAGCGGCGACCCCAACTCACCGAGGAGCCGCTCCAGAACACCCGAGGCATCCACGAGAGAGCGGTACGAACGGCTGCCGGCGCCGCGGCCCTGCCCGGCGGGCTCCTCGGACCGGGTCAGCAGCCGGATCAGGGACTCGTCCGGAAGCTGGAGGATCTCCTCCAGGGCCCGCACCGCGCGCAGCGACTCCGGACGCTGGGGGCGCCGGGCGCCCTGCTGCCAGTAACTCAGGCTGGTCACACCGACCTTGACCCCGTGGCGCGACAGATGGTGCTGCACCCGCTGCAACGGCAGCCCGCGCGCGGCGATCGCGGCGCGCAGCGCCACATGGAAGGGGCCACCCCGCAGGGCCGACTCCAACTCCGCGGTGGCGACGTTCGCGATCGCCGCGACGTCGGCGTGCTCTGTGGCGTGCCGCATGGAGGAGCCTTTCTGTGAGGTGCGCGTGGGCTGGTCGGACCGCGCGCGGGCCTGTCGGGGCGCCCCGCGGACGCGCGGGCTCTCGGCGACCGTCCGTCTTCACATCCGTACGACGGCGTTCCCGCTCTGAGTTCCCCCGCATTGAAGCGTGTTGGCAAAGCCCCGACAACACCCGGGGCGGGACATGGCCGGACACCGACGGCAAGATCCTCGGTGCCCCGGGGACCGGAACGGCGGACCGGTTCCCGGGAGCGCGGGGACATGGTGACAGCCTCCGGGGCAGTGGAGGGACGCACATCCCGGCCAGCCGGAAATTGTCGTCCGGCGCGCTCCCCGGCCTGTGAATGTGCTGATGTCCCTTGCCGTTTCCGTCTGTTTCCACTCACCGAGGGAATCGAACAAGCCACGGGGAGTAGCATGTCGCTGCCCTGGGGCCGAGTGGCCCGGTCGAATGGGAGTAAAGCGCGATGAACGCGTCGCACAACGGCGTCGGGAGACGTCAGGTCCGTCGTGCCCTGGTGGCGGGGATGTCGGCGGCGGCACTGCTACTGGCCGGATGCAGCGCCGGTGACGAGGAGGACCGGCCGGGCGCCGGCGACAAGGCCGCGGGCGACACGACCTGCGACGGCAGGATCGACGGCACCGAGCACATCACCCTGTGGTTCCACGCCGGGCAGAGCGGTGAGCAGAGCACCCTGCGCAGCCAGGTCAAGGAGTTCAACAAGGCCCAGCGGCAGGTGCGGGTCGAGCTGGTGACCCTGCCCGAGCAGCGCCCGTACACCGAACTCGTCCTGTCCGCGGCCGCCAGCGGCGATCTGCCGGACCTCCTCGACTTCGACGGCCCGAACCTCTACAGCTACGCCTGGTCCGGCAAGCTCAAGCCGATCGACTCCTGTGTGCCCGCCGGAATCAGGGACGACCTGCTGCCCTCGATCCGGCGGCAGGGCACGTACGACGGCCGGTTGTGGGGTGTCGGAACCTTCGACTCCGGGCTCGGTCTGTACGTACGGCCCTCGGTGCTCCGCACGGCCGGGATCCGGATCCCGAAGGGGCCGGAGGACGCCTGGACCGCCGACGAGATGACGCGGATCCTGCGCACGCTGCGGGCCGAGGGGTACGAGGCGCCGCTCGACCTGAACTTCGTCGACTCGGCGAGCCCCGACGAGTGGAACACGTACGCCTTCGCACCGGCCGTGTGGTCGGCCGGCGGCGATCTCATCGACCCCGAGGAGTTCCGCACGGCGGACGGTTTCCTCAACGGCCCCGAGTCGGTGAAGGCGCTCACCACCCTGCGGAGCTGGGTGGAGGAGGGATACGTCGACCGGGACAGGAACAAGAACGCGTTCGTCAAGGGACGCACCCCTCTTTCCTGGATGGGGCACTGGAAGTACGGCGAGTTCAGCGCGGCGCACCCCGGGGACGTGGCGATCGTGCCGCTGCCCGACTTCGGCGCCGGCACCGCCACCGGGATGGGGTCCTGGCAGTGGGGCATCCCCTCCGGCGGCGCGGACGGCGACGCGGTGTGGCGGTTCCTGGAGTATCTGCTGCGCCCGGAGCAGGTGTTGCGGATGAGCGAGGCCAACGGGGCGATCCCGGGGACGGAACGGGCGGTCGACCTCTCCGGGAAGTTCGACGAGAACGGTCCGGAGCGGCTGTTCATCGAGCAGCTGCGCAGCGGTGTCGCCCGGCCCCGGCCGCAGACCCCCGCGTACCCGGCGATCACCAAGGCGTTCTCCCGCGCGGTCGCCGACAGCGTCTTCGCGGGGGCCCCGGTCGAGAAGACGCTGGACGCGGCGGTCGAGGACATCGACAAGGACCTGGCGGCGCACGACGGTTACCCGAAGAGCGAGCCGTGACCGGCGGGGCGTCGCGGGTGTCTGGACCGCCGCCCGGTTCAGCGGGATGCTGAAGGCACCGCGCACCCCGATGAGGGGTGCGCGGTGGCGGGCGGCGACCTGATCGAACGTTTCCCCGTCGAGCGGCCGACGGGGGCGCGCCGGGTCGCGGGCGGCCCGAGCACGGATACGCCGCCCAGCCGGCAAAGGCGGACCACATGCACGCGACCGACGACTCCGCGCCGGCCCACCCGGACAGCGCCCCCACCCTCCAGCACCCGTGAGCCCCACCATGCGCCGCACCCCGTCCCCGGACCGAGCCCCGGACACCCCCGACCCCGCGTCACCGTCCCCCGGGCCGAGCGCCTCGCCGCCGCCGGGCGACGAAGCCGCCGCGGGCGACGGCCGGTCCGGGACGGGCCGGGCACCGGACGGAACCCGCTCCCCGGCGAACGAGTCACGGGTGCCGGCCCCACGGGCCTCGTCCACCGCGGACCGTGCGAGCGACTCGCGCTCTTCGTCCGTGGACGGCGCTGGTGAACCGGCCCGCTCGTCCCCGGACGGCGCTGGTGAACCGGCCCGCTCGTCCCCGGCCCGCGCGAGCGAGCCGCGCCCGCCCTCCGCCGACCGCCTCGGCGAGCCGCGCCCGACCTCCGTCCACCGCGTCGGCGATCCGAGTCCCTCCTCCCCGGTGGGACGCGTGCCGGGGCCGCGTCGCCCCGTGTCATCGGGCGGGCGCGGGTTCCGTCCGGCCTCGGAGGGCACCGGGCGGGCCGCGACGGTGCGGCCACGGCGTGCCGGGGCGGGCCGGCGGCGGGGCCGGGGTGTGCCGGGGGTACCGGGGGTGCCGTTCTTCGCCCGGTTGCGGGTCGGCGCCAAGCTGATGCTGCTCGTGCTGCTGCCGGTGACCGTGCTGCTGGCGTTCACCGTGTTCGCCGCCCTGTCGCACTGGGAGAAGGCGCGGACCCTGCGCGACTTCGACACGGCGATCGCGGTGTCGTTCGCGACCGGCGAGGTCTCCGACGCCGTCGCCCGGGAGCGGATGGCCGCCGTGAAGGCCCGGCTGCACGTCGAACCGGGCACCGCGCGCGAGCGCGCCGACGCCCAGCGGGCCACCGACGACGCGCTGCGCCGAGCCGTCCGGCACGCCGGCGACCAGCCGGAACCCGATGTCGCCGGTGTCCTCGACGCCGTCCGCCGGCAGTTGCACGCGCTCCGCGTGGAGACGGGCACCGTCTCACTGGACGCGCAGACCGTCGCCCAGCGGTACGACGCCATCGAGGACGTGCTGCTCGACACCGTCGCCACCCTGGAGTCCGGCCGCCCCACCCGGGCCGCGGGCCGCGCCGCCGACGCCCATGTGGCACTGCGCAAGGCCATCGCCGCCGCCGAACGGGAACGGGCCGAGCTCGCCATCCTGTTCGACGTCCCGGCGGCCCAGCGCCCCACCGCCGCCGGTCGCTGGACCGAACTGGAGAAGGCCCAGCTGCGCGCCTTCGAGCAGAACACCTCCGCGGCGCTCCGGTCCGAGCTGCACAGCACCATGTTCCAGGCCCCCGGCCGCGCCGTCCGCAAGGTCCGCGACATGCTCGACGAATCCCACGCGCGGCCCGCCGACTGGCCCTCGTACGACGCCTGGATGACCGACTCCGAGAAGTACGTCGACGACCTGCGGGCCATCCAGGAGCGGGCCATGCGGGAACTCGCCGGCACCGCCGACCACGAACTGCGGGCCACCCGCGCCCGGGCGTACAGCGAACTGGCCCTCATCCTGGCCGTCCTGTGCGCGGTCACCGTCCTCGCGCTGGCCCTGCGCCGCTCCATCACCCGCCCCCTCGGGCAGGTCGCCGCGGGCGCCCGGGCACTGTCGGAGGGCGACCTCTCCCACGACATCCGCTACGCGGGCCGCGACGAACTCGGCGCCGTCGCGGACACCTTCCGGGAGCTGCGGGTGACCACGGAACGGCTGGCCGGCCAGATCCGGGCCATGAACACGGCCATCGACGCCGGCCGCCTCGAACACCGCGCCGACGTCGACGCCTTCCACGGCACCTGGGCCCAGCTGCTGGGCGGCATGAACGGCACCATGGCGTCCTTCGCCGCCGCCCACGGCCGCCGCAGACGCGCCGAACGGGAACTGGAAGGCATCTTCAACCTCTCCCTGGACCTGCTCTGCATCAGCGGCACCGACGGCTTCTTCAAACGCGTCAACCCGGCCTTCGAACGCACCCTCGGCTACTCCGCCGAGACCCTCACCGCCAGGCCGCTCGTCGAGTTCGTCCACGAGGAGGACCGCGACAGCACCCGCGAGGCGATCGCCCTGCTGGCGAGCGGCGCCGACGTCGCCGAGTTCGAGAACCGGTACGTCCGCGCGGACGGCACCGAGTGCTGGCTCCAGTGGAGCGCCCGGCCGGTCCCCGAGGAGGGCCTCATCTACGCCGCCGCCCGCGACGTCACCGAGAGCAGGCTGGCCGCCCGCGAACAGGCCGCGCTGCGCCGGGTCGCCACCGAGGTGGCCCGCGGGGTGCCGCCGTCCGACGTGTTCGCGACGGTGGCGCGGGAGGTGGGCGCCCTGCTGAGCACGGCCGCCGCCGTACTGCGCTACGAGACCGACGGCTACTTCACGGTCCTCGGCATCGCCCGCGAACACGTCGACGGCGACGGCGGCGCCGAAGCGCCCCGCCTGATCCGTCGTGAGGCGGCGCGCGTGGTGATGGAGGAGGTGGCCCGCACCAGCGGCGCCGCCCGGTCGGGCACCGCCGCGGGCGCCCCCATCGTCGTCGAGGGCCGGCTGTGGGGCGTCGTCGTCGCGGCCTCGCTCCTCGACCTGCTGCCCGAGGGCACCGAGTCCCGGCTCGCCGACTTCACCGAACTGATCGCCACCGCGATCGCCAACGCCGACAGCCGCGCCCAGCTGACCGCCTCACGCGCGCGTGTCGTCGCCGCCGGCGACGCCTCCCGGCGCCGTATCGAACGCGACCTGCACGACGGCGTCCAGCAGCGCCTGGTCTCGCTCCAGCTGGAGCTGCGGATGGCGCAGACCCTCGTCGAGGACCGCGGCTCGCCGCTCGGCAGACACCTCGCCCACCTCGGCAAGGGCCTCGACGACACCTTCCAGGACCTGATCCAGGTGGCCCGCGGCATCCACCCGGCCATCCTCTCCAGGGGCGGCCTGGGCCCCGCCCTGCGCTCCCTCGCCCGGCGCTCCGCGATCCCCGTCGAACTCGACCTCCGGCTCTCCACGCCCCGCTTCCCGGAGCCGGTCGAGGTGGCCGCGTACTACGTGACGTCGGAATGCCTGACCAACGCCGTGAAGCACGCGCGCGCGAGTGTGGTGACGGTCACGGCCGGGGACACCGGCGGCGTTCTGGAGGTGGTCATCCACGACGACGGCGCCGGGGGAGCGGATCCGGGCAGGGGCTCGGGACTGATCGGGCTCATCGACCGCGTGGAGGCCATCGGCGGCCGGCTGACCGTGGCCAGCCCGCCGGGCAGCGGGACGACGCTGGGCGTCCGCCTGCCGCTGGCGCCGCCGCCGGGGGCCGGGCACGCCGTCGTGCCACGTTCATGACCGCCCGAAGCGTACGCGGCGAGCCCCTTCAAGGGGGGAGTACGGGACTCGGCAGGGCGTACGTCCGGGCGGCCGTGCCGGACGGTGAAGACGGCCGTCCGGCCCAGCACGCGGGTGGCAGGCCGGTCCGTCTCCGCCGAGGCAACCGGCCACCCGCGACTGCACTCTTTCGAGCATGACGTGCCGTCCCCGCGGTGTCGCCCCGGCTCTCCCCCAACTAGGCTTCCAGCTAGCCGTAAGACCTTGTCCAGGCAGGCTGTCGGAACAGAAGAGAACAGGTCGGGCAGGGGGAGGCCGAGACCCATGGACGCCGATCAGCATCCGGCGCTCGGACGGGTGGTGCTCGCGGACGACGACGTACTCCTGCGCGAGGGACTGGCCAGTCTGTGCGAGCGCGTCGGCTACGAGGTGGTGGGCCAGGCCGGCGACGGCAGCGGGCTCATGGACCTCGTCGAGGCGCGGGTGCCGGACATCGCGATCATCGACATCAGGATGCCGCCGACCCAGTCCACCGAGGGCCTGAAGGCGGCCCGTGCCATCCGCGAGCGGTACCCCTCGGTCGGGATCCTCGTCCTGTCGGCGTTCGTCGAGGTCGAGGACGCGCTGGAGCTGCTGGCCGGCGGCCGCAGCATCGGCTATCTGCTCAAGAGCCGCGTCACCGCCGTGGACGAGTTCCTGGAGACGCTCGACCGCATCCGCCGCGGCGGCTGTGTGGTGGATCCCTCACTCGTGCAGGAACTGGTCGCCGCGCAGCGCCGCGACGATCCGCTGGCCATGCTCAGCAACCGTGAGCGCGAGGTGCTCGGACTCATGGCGGAGGGCCGCTCCAACGCGGGCATCGGCAAGCGGCTGTGGGTGACCGAGGGCACGGTCGAGAAACATGTGCGGAGCATCCTGGGCAAACTGCGACTCCCGGAGGAACCGGACGACCACCGCCGGGTCCTGGCCGTGCTGACGTTCCTGGAGACGCGCTAGCCGTCGGTCCGGGGAGCCGCCCGAGCAGGCTCCCCGGGCGCCCCTGGGTGTCACTCCCCGCCAGTAGGGTGTGGAGCATGGCCGATCCCTCCAGCTACCGCCCCAGTCCGGGACAGATCCCGGACTCTCCCGGGGTGTACAAATTCCGTGACGAGCACCGCCGGGTGATCTACGTCGGGAAGGCGAAGAGCCTGCGCCAGCGCCTGGCCAACTACTTCCAGGACCTGGCCGGCCTCCACCCGCGCACCCGCTCCATGGTCACCACGGCCGCCTCCGTGGAGTGGACGGTGGTGTCCACCGAGGTGGAGGCGCTCCAGCTGGAGTACTCCTGGATCAAGGAGTTCGACCCCCGGTTCAACGTCAAGTACCGCGACGACAAGAGCTACCCGTACCTCGCGGTCACGATGAACGAGCAGTACCCACGCGTGCAGGTGATGCGCGGTCACAAGAAGAAGGGCGTCCGCTACTTCGGCCCGTACGCGCACGCGTGGGCCATCCGCGACACCGTCGACCTGCTGCTGCGCGTCTTCCCCGTCCGTACCTGCTCGGCCGGCGTCTTCAAGAACGCGACCCGCACCGGCCGCCCCTGTCTGCTCGGCTACATCGGCAAGTGCTCCGCCCCCTGCGTCGAGCGGATCTCCGCCGAGGAGCACCGGGAACTGGCGGAGGAGTTCAGCGACTTCATGGCCGGCCGCACCGGCACCTACCTCCGCCGCCTGGAACGCCAGATGATGGACGCGGCCGAGGAGATGGAGTACGAGCGGGCCGCCCGGCTGCGCGACGACATCGAGGCCCTGAAGAAGGCCATGGAGAAGAACGCGGTCGTGCTCGCCGACGCGACCGACGCCGACCTGATCGCGGTCGCCGAGGACGAACTGGAGGCCGCCGTCCAGATCTTCCACGTACGCGGGGGACGCGTGCGCGGCCAGCGCGGCTGGGTCACCGACAAGGTCGAGGCCGTCACCACCGGTGACCTCGTCGAGCACGCCCTGCAACAGCTCTACGGCGAGGAGACCGGCGACTCGGTGCCCAAGGAAGTCCTCGTCCCGGCGCTGCCCGACCCCGTCGAGCCCGTCCAGGAGTGGCTCACCGGGCGCCGCGGCTCGAACGTCTCCCTGCGCATCCCGCAGCGGGGCGACAAGAAGGCCCTCATGGAGACCGTGCAGCGCAACGCCCAGCAGTCGCTCGCCCTGCACAAGACCAAGCGCGCCTCCGACCTCACCACCCGCTCCCGGGCCCTGGAGGAGATCGCCGAGGCCCTCGACCTCGACAGCGCCCCGCTCAGGATCGAGTGCTACGACATCTCCCACCTCCAGGGCGACGACGTCGTGGCGTCCATGGTCGTCTTCGAGGACGGGCTGGCCCGCAAGAGCGAGTACCGCCGCTTCCAGATCAAGGGCCGGGTCGGGGACACCCAGGTCTGGCACGGCGAGGGCCAGGACGACGTCCGGTCCATGCACGAGGTCATCGCCCGCCGCTTCAAGCGGTACCTCGCCGAGAAGGAGAAGACCGGCGAGTGGACCGACGGCGAGGCCGCCCTCACCGAGGAGGACGGCCGTCCCAAGCGCTTCGCCTACCCGCCGCAGCTCGTCGTCGTCGACGGCGGACAGCCGCAGGTCGCCGCCGCCCGCCGGGCCCTGGACGAACTGGGCATCGACGACATCGCCGTGTGCGGTCTCGCCAAGCGCCTGGAGGAGGTCTGGCTGCCCGGCGAGGACGACCCGGTGGTCCTGCCGCGCACCAGCGAGGGCCTGTACATGCTCCAGCGCGTCCGAGACGAGGCCCACCGCTTCGCCCTCACCTATCAGCGCACCAAGCGGGCCAAGCGGTTCCGGGCGAGCCCCCTGGACGACGTCCCCGGCCTCGGCGACACCCGCAAGCAGGCCCTGCTGAAGCACTTCGGCTCGCTGAAGAAGCTGCGCGCCGCGACGATCGACCAGATCTGCGAGGTCCCCGGCATAGGCCGCAAGACGGCCGAGACGATCGCCGTGGCCCTCGCACAGGCGGCACCGGCGGCACCCGCCGTGAACACCGCCACTGGAGAGATCATGGAGGAAGAGGAGCCCGGCACGACGGCGGACACCTCCGTGGAACCCGTGGCGGCGCACATCGCGGGCCCCCCGGACCGGCGACGAGGGCAGGAGACATGACCGAGCACGAAGAGCGCCCAGAACTCCATGAGCGCCCCGAGCGTCCAGAAGAACAGCACCACGAGCACACAGGGGAGCGCGGGCAGACCCCCAGCGCGGTGGGCGACCATGCCTCCCAGCACCCAGCGCCACAGGAAGACGGAGCACACGTGAGTACGGGCATCGAAACAGCCGGGGTCCCCGAGGCGGCCATCCCCGAGCTGGTCATCATCTCCGGCATGTCCGGCGCCGGCCGGTCCACGGCCGCCAAGTGTCTGGAGGACCTCGGCTGGTTCGTCGTGGACAACCTGCCGCCCGCGCTGATCCCCACCATGGTGGAGCTCGGTGCCCGCTCCCAGGGCAACGTGGCGCGGATCGCGGTCGTCGTCGACGTCCGCGGCCGCCGGTTCTTCGACAACCTCCGCGACTCCCTCGCCGACCTCGAGACGAAGAACGTCACCCGCCGGATCGTCTTCCTGGAGTCCTCCGACGACGCCCTGGTGCGCCGCTTCGAGTCGGTGCGCCGCCCCCACCCCCTCCAGGGCGACGGCCGCATCGTCGACGGCATCGCCGCCGAGCGGGAGCTGCTGCGCGAACTGCGTGGCGACGCCGACCTGGTGATCGACACCTCCAGCCTGAACGTGCACGAGCTGCGCGCCAAGATGGACGCCCAGTTCGCCGGCGAGGAGGAGCCGGAGCTGCGGGCCACCGTCATGTCCTTCGGCTTCAAGTACGGCCTGCCCGTCGACGCCGACCTGGTCGTGGACATGCGCTTCCTGCCCAACCCGCACTGGGTCCCGGAGCTGCGCCCCTTCACCGGCCTCAACGAGGAGGTCTCCGCGTACGTCTTCAACCAGCCCGGCGCCAAGGAGTTCCTCGACCGCTACGCGGAGCTGCTCCAGCTGATCGCCGCCGGGTACCGCCGCGAGGGCAAGCGGTACGTGACCATCGCGGTCGGCTGCACCGGCGGCAAGCACCGCTCGGTCGCCACCTCGGAGAAGCTCGCCGCCCGCCTCGCCTCCCAGGGCGTCGAGACCGTGGTCGTGCACCGCGACATGGGCCGCGAATGACCGGACGTGCTGCTCTGCGGCTGAGCAGACTGCGCCGGGTCACCCCGGAAGGACGGACGGTCAGGCCCGCCGAGGCGCGCGGCGGCCGGCCGCGCCGTCGCGGCGCCCAGCCGAAGGTCGTCGCGCTCGGCGGCGGCATGGGCCTGTCCGCCTCGCTCGCCGCCCTGCGCCGGATCACCGGCGACCTCACCGCCGTCGTCACCGTGGCCGACGACGGCGGCTCCAGCGGACGCCTGCGCGACGAACTGGGTGTGCTCCCGCCCGGCGACCTGCGCAAGGCGCTGGCCGCGCTGTGCGGCGACGACGACTGGGGCCAGACCTGGGCCCGCGTCATCCAGCACCGCTTCACCTCCAAGGGCGACCTGCACGACCACGCCGTCGGCAACGTCCTGATCGTCGCCCTGTGGGAACAGCTCGGCGACCACGTCCAGGCGCTGGACCTCGTCGGCAAGCTGCTCGGCGCCCAGGGCCGTGTGCTGCCCATGTCCGCCGTGCCCCTGGAGCTCCAGGCCCTGGTCAAGGGGCACGATCCGGCGCGCCCCGACGACGTCGACACCGTCCGGGGCCAGGCGACCGTCGCGCTCACCCCGGGCGAGGTGCAGTCCGTGCACCTCGTGCCGCACGACCCGCCCGCCGTGCCCGAGGCGGTGGAGGCCGTCCTCGACGCCGACTGGGTGGTGCTCGGCCCCGGCTCCTGGTTCTCGTCGGTCATCCCGCACCTGCTCGTGCCGGAGCTACTCGACGCGCTTACCGAGACCAAGGCCCGGCTCGTGCTGTCGCTGAACCTCGCCCCGCAGCCGGGAGAAACCGATGGGTTCTCCCCGCAGCGTCATTTGGAGGTTTTGGCACGACACGCCCCTAAACTCGCCCTGGACGTGGTGCTGGCCGACGAGGCCGCCGTGCCCGACCGGGATTTGCTCACCGAGGCCGCCAAGCGGTTCGGCGCCGCGGTCGAGCTGGCTCCGGTGGCCCGGCCCGATGGATCTCCGCGGCATGATCCGGAGCTGCTGGCCGCCGCGTACGACCGTATTTTTCGGATGCATGGAAGGATCGGCCCATGGCGATGACGGCAGCGGTGAAGGACGAGATCTCCCGGCTACCCGTCACCCGGACCTGCTGCAGAAAGGCGGAGGTCTCGGCGATCCTGCGGTTCGCGGGCGGGCTGCACCTGGTGAGCGGCCGCATCGTGATCGAGGCGGAGCTGGACACCGCGATGGCGGCGCGCCGCCTGAAGCGGGACATCCTGGAGATCTTCGGCCACAGCTCCGAACTGATCGTGATGGCGCCCGGCGGACTGCGCCGGGGCTCGCGCTATGTGGTGCGGGTCGTCGCGGGCGGCGATCAGCTGGCCCGTCAGACGGGACTGGTCGACGGCCGCGGCCGGCCCATCCGCGGACTGCCCCCGCAGGTGGTCTCGGGGGCCACCTGTGATGCCGAGGCCGCCTGGCGCGGGGCGTTCCTGGCGCACGGCTCGCTCACCGAGCCCGGCCGTTCGTCCTCCCTGGAGGTGACCTGCCCGGGCCCGGAGGCCGCTCTCGCGCTGGTCGGCGCCGCCCGTCGGCTGTCGATCGCCGCCAAGGCCCGTGAGGTGCGCAGCGTCGACCGGGTCGTCGTACGGGACGGTGACGCGATCGGCGCGCTGTTGACCCGGCTCGGCGCCCATGAGTCGGTGCTGGCCTGGGAGGAGCGGCGGATGCGCCGCGAGGTGCGGGCCACGGCCAACCGGCTCGCCAACTTCGACGACGCCAACCTGCGCCGCTCGGCCCGTGCCGCCGTCGCCGCCGGTGCCCGGGTGGGCCGTGCCCTGGAGATCCTCGGGGACGACGTGCCCGAGCACCTCGCCGCCGCCGGACGACTGCGGATGGAGCACAAGCAGGCATCGCTGGAGGAGCTGGGCGCGCTCGCCGACCCGCCGCTCACCAAGGACGCCGTCGCGGGCCGGATCCGCCGGCTGCTGGCCATGGCGGACAAGCGCGCACAGGACCTGGGCATCCCGGGGACCGAGTCGAGCCTCACCGAGGAGATGGCCGAAAACCTCGCCGGGTGACCGCCCGTCAGCCGAACAGCGTATCGACGAACTCGCCGGTGCCGGCGCCCTGTTGGGCTGTCGGCGCCGGCTTTTCGGCGAAGGCGTGAAATCCTGGTGTGGCCTGTGCGGCACCCTTGACGTGACCCCGATCTGACATGAGCCTGGCGTCTGTTCGCCACTGTGGCGAACCCACGCAAGGGGGGCTCATGAGACGAAGAGCGAGATCGATCCTCGCTGCCGGCGTGCTCCTGCTGGGCGGTGGCGCGGGGCTCGCGCCGTTCGCCCAGGCGGCCGAGAACGAGGGCTCCGGAGACACGGAAGAGGTCAAGGTCTTCCGTGCCGAGGTCACGAAGAAGCAGGTACCCCTGCTGCTCGCGGCCGGGCAGGACGGCCATGAACTCAGCGAGCAGGCACCGGAGAAGGGCACGGCGTCGGTCGAGGTCTACCTCACCGACAAGCAGGCCAAGGCCCTGGAGGGCCAGGGCGTCGAGCTCACGGAGCACAAGCTCACCCGCAAGGCGCAGGCCCGGGTGGACGCCGCCGGCGACGGGGTCTACCGCCCCTACAGCGGCGCGGGCAACATCAAGGAGGAGATCCTCCGCACCGGTCAGGAGCACCCCTCCCTGACCAAGGTGGTCTCCATCGGCAAGTCCCTCCAGGGGCAGGACATCCTCGCGCTCAAGCTGACCAGGAACGCGAAGAAGACCAAGGACGGCGCGAAGCCCTCCGTGCTGTACATGTCCAACCAGCACGCGCGTGAGTGGATCACCCCGGAGATGACCCGGCGGCTGATGCACCACTACCTGGACAACTACAAGACGGACAAGCGGATCAAGAAGATCGTCGACACCACCGAGCTGTGGTTCCTGATCTCCGCCAACCCCGACGGCTACGACTTCACGCACCAGGCCGCCGCCAACCGCCAGTGGCGCAAGAACGTGCGCGACATCAACGGCGACAAGGCCATCACCGTCGGCGACGGCGTCGACCTCAACCGCAACTTCGCCTACAAGTGGGGCTACGACAACGAGGGTTCGTCCCCGTTCCCCACCAGCGAGACCTACCGCGGCGCGAGCCCGGGCTCCGAGCCCGAGACCAAGGCCCTGGACTCCTTCGAGAAGCGCATCGGCTTCGAGTACGGCATCAACTACCACTCCGCCGCCGAACTGATCCTCTACGGCGTGGGCTGGCAGGTGGCCACCCCCACCCCGGACGACGTGCTCTACAAGGCGCTGGCCGGTACCCCGGAGAACCCCGCCGTCCCCGGGTACCACCCCCAGCTCTCCTCGGAGCTGTACACCACCAACGGCGAGGCGGACGGCCACGCGGCCAACGTCAACGGCACGGCGATGTTCACCCCCGAGATGTCGACGTGCCAGACCGCGTCGAACATCGACCCGGCCGACGCCTGGAAGCCGGAGGACTGCGCCTCCGTCTTCACGTTCCCGGACGACGAGAAGCTGATCAAGCAGGAGTTCGAGAAGAACATCCCGTTCGCGCTCTCCGTCGCCGAGTCCGCCGCGAAGCCCGACCGGCCGAAGTCCTCGGTCGGCCTCGACGCCCCCGACTTCACCCCGGCGCCCTTCACCACGTCGTACTCGCGCGGCGCCGACCAGGAGATCTCCGTCGTCGTCCGCAGGTCCGTGCGCGACAAGGAGCTGAAGTACCGGATCAACGGCCGCGGCCGTACCTACGACCAGACGCTCAGGCCCTGGAAGGGCGGCGAGACGTTCGGCGGTGAGGACAACCTCTGGTTCGACGAGTACCGGGCCAAGGTCCAGGACGGCGAACCCGGCGACAAGGTCGAGGTCTGGTTCACCGGCGAGACGAAGAGCGGCAAGCCCACCCGCAGCGAGCGCTTCACGTACACGATCGCCAAGCGGCCCAAGGCCGACACCCTCGTCGTCGCCGAGGAGGGCGCGACCGCGACCCAGACCCGGACCTATGTCGACGCGCTGAAGGCCAACGGCAAGAAGGCGCTCGTCTGGGACGTCGCAACCCAGGGCGCTCCCGACGCGCTCGGCGTACTGAAGCACTTCAAGCAGGTCGTGCACTACACGGGCGCCGTGCGCCCCGGTGTGGCCACCCAGCTCGAACTGCGGGCCTACCTCAACGAGGGCGGCAAGCTGATCGAGGCGGGCGAGAGCGCCGGCGGCTCCGTCGACCTCGGCGGCGGCACCCTGTCCAACGACTTCAGCCAGTACTACCTGGGCGCCTACAGTCGTACGTCCCTGCCCGACGCCAAGGCGTTCGCCGGCAGCGGCAGGCTCGCGGGCTTCACCGGAACCCTCGGCGACGCGCCCGGCAACCCGCTCAACACGGCCGGGTCCTTCGGCCTCACCTCCGACGCCCTGCCCGCGGAAACCTTCCCGCAGTTCGCGAGCGCCGGCGCCGGCCAGTACCCCGGCACCGTCAACCCGTACGGCCCGTACGAGGGCGCGTCCATGGCGGCTGTCACCCACTCCGACTACGCCTGGAACCGGCTCACCCGCACCATCGACCTCACCTCGGTGACCGCGGCCGACAAGCCCACGCTGCGCACCCGGATCCTCTGGAACACCGAGGAGGGCTACGACCACGCGGTCCTGGAGGCGCACACCGCCGGGGCGGACGACTGGACGACGCTGCCCGAGGCGGGCGGCGCCACCTCCACCGCCGTGCCCGTCGAGTGCGAGGCCGGCTACTTCATCCAGGCCCACCCGGCGCTGAAGCGGTACCTGACCCCGGGCTCCGGCGGCTGCGCGCCGACCGGCACCAGCGGTGCCTGGAACAGTTTCACCGGGGCCTCCGACGGCTGGAAGCAGGTCGAGTTCGATCTGTCCGCCTACGCCGGCAAGTCGGTCGAGGTGTCGTTCAGCTACATCACCGACCCCGGTTCCGGCGGCCGTGGCGTACTGCTCGACAACACCACGGTGGTCACCGGCGGCACCGCCGGCGCGACCGAGGGCTTCGAGACGTCGCTCGGCGCGTGGAAGACCCCCGGCCCGCCCGCGGGCAGCCCGGCGGTCGTCCGGGACTGGGGCCTGTCGGGCGAACTGTTCAAGACGTTCGGCGCGGTCACCACGAACGACACCGTGCTCCTCGGCTTCGGCCTGGAGCAGGTGCCCGCGGCGGCCGACCGCACCGCACTGCTGGGCAAGGCGCTGGCGGCGCTGAGGAAGTGAGCGCCGACCGCGCCGAAGGGCTGATGACAGGTCCTGGAGAGGCCACCTCGAACGTCTGAAATCAGATGATCGGAGGGCCGCTCAAAAGGTAATCAGCTTGCAAAACCCGGGCGGTCCGTACCCCTACTGGCGGGTACGGACCGCACCGGCATGTATAGGGCATCTCGATGTCACTCGACGGGTGTCGGGGAGGTAGGGTCGTAGGCGGTCGGGGACATCCCATACAGCTCGCCGGCACTGAGCCGGCGTACCAACGAGGAGATCGGTTCGTGACGATCCGCGTAGGCATCAACGGCTTTGGCCGCATCGGTCGTAACTACTTCCGCGCGCTGCTGGAGCAGGGTGCGGACATCGAGATCGTGGCTGTCAACGACCTGGGTGACACCGCGACCACCGCTCACCTGCTGAAGTACGACACCATCCTGGGCCGTCTCAAGGCCGAGGTGTCGCACACCGCCGACACGATCACCGTGGACGGCCACACCATCAAGGTCCTCTCCGAGCGCAACCCTGCCGACATCCCGTGGGGCGAGCTGGGTGTCGACATCGTCATCGAGTCCACCGGCATCTTCACGAAGAAGGCCGACGCCGAGAAGCACCTCGCCGGCGGCGCCAAGAAGGTCCTCATCTCGGCTCCGGCCTCCGACGAGGACATCACCATCGTGATGGGCGTCAACCAGGACAAGTACGACGCGGCCAACCACCACGTCATCTCCAACGCCTCCTGCACCACCAACTGCGTGGCGCCGATGGCCAAGGTCCTCGACGAGGAGTTCGGCATCGTCAAGGGCCTGATGACGACGGTCCACGCGTACACCAACGACCAGCGCATCCTGGACTTCCCGCACAAGGACCTCCGCCGCGCCCGGGCCGCCGCGGAGAACATCATCCCGACCTCGACGGGCGCCGCGAAGGCCACCGCCCTGGTCCTCCCGCAGCTGAAGGGCAAGCTGGACGGCATCGCCATGCGCGTCCCGGTCCCCACCGGCTCGGTCACCGACCTCGTCCTGGAGCTCGACCGCGAGGTCACCAAGGACGAGATCAACAACGCCTTCCAGAAGGCCGCCGAGGGCCAGCTGAAGGGCATCCTGGAGTACACCGCCGACCCGATCGTGTCCTCGGACATCGTCAACTGGCCGGCCTCCTGCACCTTCGACTCCTCCCTGACGATGGCCCAGGGCAAGCAGGTCAAGGTCGTGGGCTGGTACGACAACGAGTGGGGCTACTCCAACCGCCTCGTCGACCTGACGGTCTTCGTCGGCAACCAGCTCTGATCGACGGAAACAGGCACTTGATGTGACGGCAGGGCTCGGGCGGCGCAGCGACGCGCCGCCCGGGCCCTGACTCACGTGCGAAACGGCCCTCTTACGATCACGAGCACCACAAGTCCTCTCCGGGAGTCCCCTCAATGAAGACGATCGACGAACTCCTCGCCGACGGAGTCGCCGGAAAGCGGGTCTTCGTCCGCGCCGACCTGAACGTGCCGCTGTCCGGCACGACCATCACCGACGACGGCCGGATCCGCGCCGTCCTGCCCACCGTGAAGGCCCTCGCCGACGCGGGCGCCCGTGTGGTCGTCGCCTCTCACCTGGGTCGCCCCAAGGGCGCCCCGGACCCGGCCTTCTCGCTCGCGCCGGCCGCCGCCCGCCTCGGTGAACTCCTCGGCGCCGACGTGGCGTTCGCGACGGACACGGTCGGCGAGTCCGCCGAGGCCACCGTCACGGGCCTCGCCGACGGCCGGGTCGCCGTGCTGGAGAACCTGCGCTTCAACGCCGGCGAGACGTCGAAGGACGACGCCGAGCGCGCCGCCTTCGCCGACCGGCTCGCCGGTCTCGCCGACGTCTACGTGGGCGACGGCTTCGGCGCGGTGCACCGGCGGCACGCGTCCGTCTTCGACCTCCCGGCCCGGCTGCCGCACTACGCCGGCCACCTCATCGCGGCCGAGGTCGGCGTCCTCAAGAAGCTCACCGAGGACGTCAAGCGCCCCTACGTGGTCGCGCTCGGCGGCGCCAAGGTCTCCGACAAGCTCGCCGTCATCGACCAGCTGCTCGGCAAGGCCGACCGCATCCTCATCGGCGGCGGCATGGCGTACACCTTCCTCAAGGCCAAGGGGTACGAGATCGGCAGCTCCCTCCTCCAGGAGGACCAGCTCCCGGCCGTCACGGAGTACCTGGAGCGCGCCGAGAAGACCGGTGTCGAACTGGTCCTGCCCGTCGACACCGTCGTCTCGTCCGCGTTCCCGGACCTGAAGACCAAGGCGCCGGCCGACCCCGCCTCCGTCGCCGCGGACGCCATCCCGGCCGACCAGATGGGCCTGGACATCGGTCCGGAGACCCGCAAGCTGTACGCCTCGAAGATCGCCGACGCGGCCACCGTCTTCTGGAACGGGCCGATGGGCGTCTTCGAGCACCCCGATTTCGCCGAGGGCACCAAGGCGGTCGCCCAGGCTCTCCTCGACTCCGAGGCGTTCACGGTCGTCGGCGGCGGAGACTCCGCCGCGGCCGTGCGCATCCTGGGCTTCGACGAGAACGCATTCGGCCACATCTCGACCGGTGGCGGCGCCTCCCTCGAATACCTCGAGGGCAAGACGCTCCCCGGCCTCGCCGCACTGGAGGACTGACCCTCGATGACTGCTGTTGAAAACGGCCGCCTGCCGCTGATGGCCGGCAACTGGAAGATGAACCTCAACCACCTCGAGGCCATCGCCCACGTCCAGAAGCTCGCCTTCGCCCTCGCCGACAAGGACTACGAGGCGTGCGAGGTCGCGGTCCTGCCGCCCTTCACCGACCTCCGGTCCGTGCAGACCCTGGTCGACGGCGACAAGCTCAAGATCAAGTACGGTGCCCAGGACCTGTCGGCCCATGACTCCGGCGCCTACACCGGCGAGATCTCCGGCCCGATGCTGGCCAAGCTCAAGTGCACCTTCGTGGCGGTCGGCCACTCCGAGCGCCGCCAGTACCACGACGAGACCGACGAGATCGTCAACGCCAAGGTCAAGGCCGCCTTCAAGCACGGCCTCACCCCGATCCTGTGCGTCGGCGAGGAGCTGGAGGTCCGCGAGGCGGGCAACCACGTCTCCCACACCCTCGCCCAGGTCGAGGGCGGCCTGAAGGACGTCCCCGCCGAGCACGCCGAGACCGTCGTCATCGCCTACGAGCCCGTCTGGGCCATCGGCACCGGCAAGGTCTGCGGCGCCGAGGACGCCCAGGAGGTCTGCGCCGCCATCCGCGCCAAGCTGGCCGAGCAGTACAGCCAGGAACTGGCCGACCGGGTCCGCATCCAGTACGGCGGTTCCGTCAAGGCGGGCAACGTCGCCGAGATCATGGCCCAGGCCGACATCGACGGGGCCCTCGTCGGCGGCGCCAGCCTCGACGCGGACGAGTTCGTCAAGATCGTGCGCTTCCGCGACCAGTGAGTAGGCGCTAGCGGCGTAACGTCGTAGTCTTGCGGGGACCGGCCGAGACGGCCGGTCCCCGTCGTCCGTCAGAATTCCGAGGAAGTTGGTCCAGCCGTGGTTATGGGGTTCTCGATCGCCCTGATCGTCTTCAGCGCGTTGCTGATGCTGCTGGTGCTGATGCACAAGGGGAAGGGCGGCGGCCTCTCCGACATGTTCGGTGGCGGTATGCAGTCGTCCGTCGGAGGCTCCTCGGTCGCCGAGCGCAACCTCGACCGGATCACCGTCGTGGTCGGTCTGCTGTGGTTCGCGTGCATTGTCGTGCTCGGCATCCTGATGAAGGTCAACAACTGACTTCCGGGTCCGCTTGAGGCAACACGTCACGGACGCACCGATCCGCACGTAAAGCCCCATGCCGGGTACGCGACTTCGAGCGCGGCCTATCATGGGGCTTGCGTCTGGGGTGGGATGTAACTCCAATCACTGGACGCGCGTTGGGCCTTACGTAGACTGAGGCGCTCGCAGCGAAGCGAAACGCCGACTCGCTTCGCCGCACCATCACGCAGGGAGTTACGACCGTGGCAAGTGGCAACGCGATCCGAGGTAGCCGGGTCGGGGCGGGGCCGATGGGCGAAGCCGAGCGCGGCGAGTCCGCACCCCGGCTGCGCATCTCCTTCTGGTGCTCCAACGGACACGAGACCCAGCCGAGCTTCGCAAGCGACGCGCAGGTCCCCGACACCTGGGACTGCCCGCGCTGCGGCTTCCCGGCCGGACAGGACCGGGACAACCCGCCGGACCCACCGCGCACCGAGCCCTACAAGACGCACCTCGCCTATGTGCGGGAGCGGCGCAGCGACGCGGACGGCGAGGCGATCCTCGCCGAGGCGCTCGCCAAACTGCGGGGCGAGATCTAGGAATTGCGGCCGGCCGGGCACCTCGGGGTGTCCGGCCGTAGTCGTTCGCCGGGCACCGCTTTCCCTCCTGTTCGCCTCCTGTCCCTCGACGCGCTGACACCGGTGCGCACGGCCGACGTATCTGTTGTCGAGCCGGACCACGGCGGGACGACCGCTCGTGTCGCCCCGTGATCAATTAAGTTGGGACCGGCAGCGGGGCAAGGTACGCAGGACCAGTAGGAAAGAAGGCTGAAGTCCGAGATGAACGCAGAAAGCCGTACCAGGCTCAACCAGACGCCCGAGTGGACGGCGCTGGCCGAGCACCGGGACCAGCTGGGCGACGTACAGCTGCGGGAGCTGTTCGCGGCCGACCCCGGGCGTGGCACCGGGTACACCCTGGAGGTCGGCGATCTGCACGTCGACTACTCCAAGCACCTGGTCAACGACGAGACCCTGCGGCTGCTGCGGGAGCTGGCCGCCGCGACCGACGTGTTCGGACTGCGGGACGCCATGTTCCGCGGCGAGAAGATCAACACCACCGAGGACCGCGCCGTTCTGCACACCGCGCTGCGCGCCCCGCGTGACGCGGTGATCGAGGTCGACGGCGAGAACGTGGTGCCGGCCGTGCACGCCGTCCTCGACAAGATGGCCGGCTTCGCCGAGCGGATCCGCTCCGGCGAGTGGACCGGGCACACCGGCAGGCGCATCAAGAACATCGTCAACGTCGGCATCGGCGGCTCCGACCTGGGCCCGGCCATGGCGTACGAGGTGCTGCGCTCCTACACCGACCGCGACCTGGTCGTCCGCTTCGTGTCGAACGTCGACGGGGCCGACCTGCACGAGGCGGTGCGGGACCTGGACGCGGCGGAGACGCTGTTCGTCATCGCCTCCAAGACGTTCACCACGATCGAGACGATCACCAACGCGACCTCGGCCCGTGACTGGCTGCTGACCGAGCTGAAGGCCGGCCCCGAGGCCGTCGCCAAGCACTTCGTCGCGCTGTCGACGAACGCCGGGAAGGTGGCGGACTTCGGTATCGACACCGCCCACATGTTCGAGTTCTGGGACTGGGTCGGCGGACGCTACTCGTACGACTCGGCGATCGGTCTGTCGCTGATGATCGCGATCGGCCCGGACCGCTTCCGGGAGATGCTCGACGGTTTCCGGATCGTCGACGAGCACTTCCGCACCGCGCCCGCCGAGTCCAATGTGCCGCTGCTGCTGGGCCTGCTCGGCATCTGGTACGGCAACTTCCACGACGCCCAGTCCCACGCGGTCCTGCCGTACAGCCACTACCTGTCCAAGTTCACGGCGTACCTCCAGCAGCTGGACATGGAGTCCAACGGCAAGTACGTGGGCCGCGACGGCCGCGAGGTCGAGTGGCAGACCGGGCCGGTGGTGTGGGGCACGCCGGGGACCAACGGGCAGCACGCCTACTACCAGCTGATCCACCAGGGCACCAAGCTGATCCCGGCGGACTTCATCGGCTTCGCCGAGCCGGTCGCCGACCTCGGTGACCGGTTCAAGGCGCAGCACGACCTGCTGATGGCGAACTTCTTCGCCCAGACCCAGGCCCTGGCCTTCGGCAAGACGCCGGACGAGGTGCGGGCCGAGGGCGTGGCGGAGGAGCTGGTGCCCCACAAGACGTTCAAGGGCAACCACCCGACGACCACGATCCTGGCGAAGGAGCTCACCCCGTCGGTCCTCGGCCAGCTGATCGCGCTGTACGAGCACAAGGTGTTCGTCCAGGGCGCCGTGTGGAACATCGACTCCTTCGACCAGTGGGGCGTCGAGCTGGGCAAGGTCCTCGCCAAGCGGGTGGAGCCCGCGCTGACCGACGGCGCCGAGGTGCCGGGTCTGGACGCGTCCACGCAGGCCCTGGTCGCCAAGTACCGGGAACTGCGCGGCCGTCAGTAGGCGAACGGATGGGGAGGGGGAGGCACCCGCAGCCCCTCCCCACCCCGCTCCCGGGCCCCGCGGGCTCAGTGCCCCAGGCCCGCGCCTCCGTCGAGGGGGATCACCGCGCCGCGGACATAACCGGCGCCGACCACGAACGCCACCGCGTCCGCGACCTCCTCGGGGCGGCCCAGCCGGCCGGCCGGGGTGCCGCGCAGCAGCTCACGGCGCTGTTCCGGGGTGAGGGCGCGGCTCATGTCGGTCTCGGTGAGACCGGGGGCGACCACGTTGCACGTGATGTCACGGGGGCCCAGCTCCTGGGTGAGGGCGCGGGCGAAGCCGACGAGGCCCGCCTTGGCCGCCGCGTAGTTGGTCTGGCCGGGGGCGCCGTGCAGGGCGGCCGTGGAGGAGATCAGGACGATACGGCCGTGGCCCGCCCGGAGCATTCCGCGCATCGCCCGCCGGGCGACCCGGAAGGCCCCGGTGAGGTTGGTGTCGACGACGGAGGTGAAGTCCGCCTCCGTCATCCGCGCCAGCAGCCGGTCCTGCGTGACGCCCGCGTTGGCGACCAGCACGGACACCGGGCCGTGGGCGGTCTCGGCCTCCTTGAACGCCAGGTCCACCTGTTCGTCGTCGGTGACGTCGCACCGTACGGCGAGGACGTTCTCCCCGGCGGGGGGTTCCTCTCCCCGGTAGGTGACCGTGACCCGGTCGCCGGCCCCGGCGAACCGCCGGGCGATGGCCAGACCGATGCCCCGGTTCCCGCCGGTGACGAGAACCGAACGGGCCGTCGTCTTCGTCATCGTGCGTTCCCTCTCCTCGCTGCTTCCAACGGCCGTGTCCGCTCCGGGTCGGCCGCCGGGGCCGCCCGGGGGCGCAGGCCCACGGCCGACACGGCGAACCCGACGAGGGCGAGGGCGGCGATCGAGAGCGTGGCGGCGGCCATCGCGTCGAGGAAGGCGCGGTCGGCGGCCGTCGCCAACTCGGGCAGACGCAGGGAGCCGGCGAGGGAGCGGGCGGCCCCGGCGGACGTGCGGGCCTGCTGCTCGGCGGCGGGGGAGAGCACCTGTCCGGCGCCCGGCAGTTCGGTGTCGGCCATGCGCTCCCGGTACACGCCGGAGAGGACCGAGCCCGCCAGGGCGACCCCGAGGGTGCCGCCGGCGCGCCGGGCGGCGGACCCGGCGCCCGCGAGCCGTGGCGGCACCCCGCTCATCATCACAGCGGTGACCGGGCTGCCGACCAGCCCCATCCCGAAGCCCTGGATCCACAGCAGCGCCGCGATGACCATGCCTCCGGCGTCCTCGTGGGCGCGTGCACCCGGTGCTGTCCCGCTGAGGTCGAGCCCGGCGGGGTTGGTTCCCGGCCCGGCCCGTCTCATTCCCGGCCCAGCCCGTCGCGCCAGCTCGGTCGCGCCGGCTTCCAGCCGAGCAGCGCCCGCGCCCGGTCGTTGGACGCGCCGTGGGCGGAGGTGAGCTGGTGCGCCATGAACCAGCCGAGCAGCCGGGGCGCGAGGGCCGACGGAACCGTACGGGGGGAGGGCGCGGCGAGCGCCCGGGCGAAGTGGGGCAGCCACTGCGCGGCCGGGGCAGGGTCGTCGTCCGTCACATGGAACACACCGGTCGTATCGGACTCGACGGCCGCCACGGCCGCCCCCACGGCGTCCTCCATGTGCAGGAACGACATGATCCCCGAGCCACTGCCGGGCAACGGGAGCCGCCCGGCCCGCACGGCCTGCGCGGTGCCTCCGGTGCGGGCGTACGCCGTGCGGGGGCCGTACAGGGTGCCGTACCGCAGCACCACGCCCTCCAGGCCGCTGCCGAGCACCTGCCGTTCGAGATCGGCGACCGCCCGGACCGTCGCCGCCCAGCCCGGATCGGGGGCGTCCACGTACAGGGGGGCGTCCTCGTCGAGGACCGGCTCCCCCGCGGGCGCGGCGGCGAAGGCGATGGACTGGGCGACCAGCCGGCGGGCACCGGCCGCGCGGGCCGCCGCGATCAGGTGCGCGGTGCCCTCGGTGCGCAGCCGTGCCGTCTGCGCGAAGGCCGCCGGAGGGTCGTCGCTCAGCAGCCGCAGGGCCGACATCTGATGGACGATCACCTCTGGCCGGGCGTCCGACACGGCCGACAGCAGCGCCTCACGGTCGAGGGCGTCGGCGACGACCACCTCGTCCGCGCCGGGAGCCCGGCCGACGGCCCCCTTCCGTACGAGGGCGCTCACCTGGTGGCCGCGTTCCCGCAGCGCGCCCACCAGCGGGTGCCCGACCACGCCGGTGGCCCCGGCGACAAGGATCCGCATGGCTCAGCCCTCCGTTCCGGCCGGGGCGGGCGCGGCCACCCGCATCAGCAGACGGCACGCCTTGTCGCCCTCGCGCAGACAGCTCTCGGCGCGGTTCTCCGACAGGGTCACGCCGAGCCCTTCGGACCAGCCCGCGTGGACAGCGGTGCACGGACAGCGGTAACCCTCCAGGGAACCGGCCATCCGGACCATGGTGATCGCGAAGTTCCGCCTGAGCGTGAGGACGATCAGATCGTCGTCCTCGACCTCCGTGGAGGCGTTGCGCAGTTCGGGCGGGAACATCCGGTCACCGCAGTCGTCGTAGCGGCGGCGCAGCTCCTCCAGGTCCTTGCGGACGTCCCCGGTGTCCGGGAGCGGGCCGGCGAGCCGGGCGACGCGCTGCCCGACGTGCAGGGCGACCTTGCGCAGCGCCTCGGCGTTGATCTCGTTCGCCGCCTCCTGCCCGAACCTGGCGGCCACCCCCTGGTACCAGTGCGCGTCGTGCTGCCACCACAGCCGGTACGCCTCCACGGTCGCGGCCCGGTGGTTGACGGTGTCACCGCCCGTACTCGTGCTCATGCGTGCTCCTCGGCGGCGTCGGTTCCCGCGTCGGTCGGTGCGGTGGCCACGGCGGCCGGACCGGCGGCGAACCTGTCGCGCATCACTCGTTTCAGAACCTTGCCGGTGGCGCCCTTGGCCACGTCGTCCGGCCTCATCCGCAGGGCCCGCGTCACCGGCGGGAAACCGGCCGCCGTCAGCACGGAGTTGACGCGCGCGGTCCACACCTCGTCGCCCGCGTCGCCCTCACCGCCGTCCTCGGCCGCGCCCTCGTCGGCGAGCTGGAGCAGCGCGTACGCCTCGGCCTCCCCGTCGCCGTCCCAGTCCGCCCGTACGCCGTCCGGAGCCACCCCGACCACCGTGCAGTCGGCGAGCCCGGGGACCTCCGCCAGCAGCAGCTCCTCGGTGCGGGTGCTGAGGACGAGGCCGGCCCGGGTGCGGATGGCGTCCGGGGCCCGGTCCAGGTGGTAGAAGTTGCCCTCCTCGTCCTGGTGGGCGAGGTCCCCGGTGAGCCAGTAGCCGCCGAGCCGCATCCGGTTCCAGGTCAGCGAGTCGTTCCAGTAACCCGGCGTCAGCGTCGGCGACTTGAGGCCGAGGCGGCCGATCTGCCCGGGCGGCAGCGGAGTGCCGTCCTCGGCGAGCACGGCGGCCTCGGCGAAGCTGATCGGCTTGCCCACACAGCGCGAGTACGCCGAGGTGTCCTTGGTGTGCCGGTTGTGGAAGACCGAGTAGCCGGCCTCCGACGAACCGAGCCCGTCCACGAACACCGACCCGTCGACCCGCGTACGGCTCAGGTCCCGGCGGATCTCGACATGGCTCCCGTGCCGGACGAGCGCCCTGATGTGCGCCTCGTGCGCCGCGTCCCCCGTGTTGAACCACACCTGCACGCTCGACAGATCACGCGCCGCCAGATCCTGGGCCGCCATCTCGCCGAACGTCCCGGCGAACGCCAGCACCGTCGTCGGCCGGAACTCCTCGATGGCGTCCAGCACATCCGTGCCGCGCTGGCTGGACAGCAGCTTGATGTCCGCCCGCAGCAGCAGGCAGTACATCAGCGTCGCCACCATCGCGTTGTGCGCGCCCGGCAGCCCGACCAGCGTGCGCTCCATGTCGGTGCCGGTGGAGTAGCGCAGCCGGTGCACCTGCGCGTACATCAGCGTCCGGTGCGTGTGCGGCACCCCCTTGGGCAGGCCCGTGGTGCCCGACGAGTGGGAGATCAGCACCGGGTCACCGGCGTCGTGCCGGTACGGGTACGACGCCGGCAGCGACTCCCGGTCCTCCGGCCGGATCCCGGCGGCCGTCCCGCAGAAGCCGATGCCGGGCGCCCCGGCCAGCACCGCGTGGTGCGCCTCGTCCGTGAAGGCGCCGACCACGCCCTGCCGGTGCACGTACGCGCGCGCGGTCTCCGGCGACAGATTGCCGTTGACGAACGACGGGATCGCGCCGAGCGCCGTGAGCGCCAGGAAGTTCACCGCGAACTCGGCCGCCGCGTAGGAGTGGATCGCCACCGGATCACGGGGCCGGACCCCCCGGGCCGCGTACCAGCCCGCGTACGCCTCCACCACCTCGTACAGCTGCCCCAGCGTCAGCACCTCCGGGTGGCTGCCGTCGGGGGCCCGCCAGCTGCCGTCGAGGCGCAGGACGGGCTCGTCGAGGGCGCGGCCGTACGCCTTCAGCCGGTACAGGACGTTGCCGGCGCCGAGTTCGCTGTCGGAGCAGATCCGCGCCCGCTCCTGCCTACTGATGAGCATGGGTGACCGTCTCGTTTCTCTCCGGGGGCCGTTCGGAACTGAGGAGGAACGCCGCTGCCGCCGGACCGGCCGCCGCCAGGACCCGGCTGCCGCCGTCCCGCAGCAGTCGGCGGTGCGCGGCGGCCAGGTCGAACAGGCCCTGGACGCTGCCGTGGTGCGGGGCCGCCGGGGGAGGCCCGCCGTGCTCCGCCTCCGTCGCGCGGACCGTCACCGGCGCCTCGGGACCGGGCCGGGTCAGCAGCAGCGCCGCCGCCAGACCGGCCGACTCGGGCAGGTCCGGGACCGGGCGGCCGTCCGCCGCGCTCAGTTCGCGGTGCACGGCGGCCACCCGCTCACCGCCGCCCAGCTCCACGCCCAGCACCAGGACCCGGTCCAGCCCCGGGTCCTCCAGCAGCAGGTCCGCCATGGCCAGCAGCTCGGTGACCGGGTCGTCCGGGGTGGAGAGGCTGAGCGTCTGCCCGGTGATCCGGAACTCCCGGCTCAGGTGCCCCAGCACGGAGTTGGGTGTGGCCTGCATGAACAGCAGCGGGTTGTGGACCCGCCCGGACACCATCCGGGTACTGGCCAGGTCCGCGGTGGTGGTGTCGCCCATCAGACTCGCCAGCGCCACCGCCGTACGGGAACCGTCGCCCGGGCAGTCGGTCAGGCACCGCGCGGCCACCTCGTACGCCAGCGGACTGAACGCCGACTCCACGAAGCCGGGCAGTCGCGGCAGCGCGATGTCACCGTCACGGCCGGTGCCGTGGGTCGCGGTGGCGCAGGTGAGCACGGCGAGGGGCGAGCGGAGCGCGGCCTTTTCCGTGGTCGTCACGGCAGCTCCAGTTCCGCGGTCGTCACGGCCGCTCCAGCACGAGTGCGGTGTTGGCGCCGCCGAACGCGGCGTTGACGGTGAGGGCGCGGCGCAGATCGGCGGGCCGGGGCTCGTTCGGCACGTAGTCGAGGTCGCACTCCGGGTCCGGCGCGGTGAACCCCGCGGTCGGCGGGAGGACCCCGTCGGCGAGAGCGAGCATCGTGATGACGAACTCCACGACCCCGGCGGCCTCCAGCAGATGCCCGGTGGTGCTCTTGGTGGAGCTGACCGGCACCGACTCGGCCCGCTTCGGCAGGGCGGCCCGCAGGCCCCGGGTCTCGGCGCCGTCGTTGTACTTGGTGCCGGTGCCGTGCGCGTTGACGTAACCGAGGTCCGCTCCGTCCGGGTCCCCGGCCAGCCGCAGCGCCTGACGTGCGGCGAGGGCGAGGCCGAGGCCCTCCGGGTGGGGCTGCGCGATGTGGTGGGCGTCGGTGGCCGCCCCCCAGCCGACCACGCTCGCCAGCGGCCGGGCCCCGCGCCGCCGGGCGTGCTCGGCCGACTCCAGCACGACGGCCGCGACCCCGTCGCCGAGCAGCAGGCCCGTACGGTCGGCGCTGAACGGGCGCACCATGCCGTCACGCGACAGCGCCCGGCCCGAGTCGAACTTCCCGAACGTCTCCTCCTCCACCAGATAGCCGCCCGCGCACACCGCCGCGTCGACCCGGCCGGAGGAGATCAGCCGGCAGGCGTGGATGATCGCGGCCGCCGACGCCACACAGGCGTTGGTGAACGTCAGCCGGGGTCCGGTCAGCCGCAGTTCGCCCGCCAGCGACTCCGCGAGCCGGGCGGGAACGGCGTCGGCGAGCGGCGCGAGCAGGGGGTCCCCCACGCCCACGGAGCCGTCGGGCCCGTCGGAGCCGGCCCCCGGGCGCGCCGCGTTCCGCCAGTGGCGGGTGATGCTCGTGCAGTCACCGGCGATGCCCAGCAGGACCGCCGCCTCGACGCCCTCGGGCAGTCCCGCCATGTCGAGGGCCTCCGTCCCGCAGCGGGCGAGGGCGTGGCGCAGGGCCCAGCCCTCGACGGCGTCGGGCCCGTCCGGGGCGGCACCGGCCATCGGCGTGCGGTACGGGCCGGTGTCGAACCGGGTGGTCGGCGCGAACGAGGGGACGCCCGCGAACACCCCGCGCCGCAGCGCGTCCGCGCCCGTGCCGAACGCCGTACGGACGCCGAACCCGGTCACCGTCACCTCAGCGGTCAACGGACTCACCCCCGTCCGCCGCGTCCCGCCCGGCGGTCCGCAGGAATTCGGTGAGCCCGCGCAGCGAGGTCAGCTGGGAGAGGTCGTCGTCGCCGGGCTCCACGACCAGGCCGTACCGCTCCTCCACCACATGCAGCAGCCACACCAGTCCCAGCGAGTCCAGGACGAGTTCGGCGTCCTCGTCGAGGTCCTCGGGCACACCGGGGAAGATCTTGCGGTCCGCCAGCAGTTCCCGGACGGTGTCGGTGGTGAGGGCGGCCGGCGCGGAGGCTTCCGCGCTCATGCCGTGGCACCGCGTCGGACGACCTCGGCGACGAGTCCGCCGAGGGTGAGCGAGGCCAGCGACTCGATGTCGGTGTCGGGGATCTCCACGCCGAACCGTGACTCCAGCCGCAGCGTGAGCTCGATCAGACTCAGCGAGTCCACCTCCAGCCCGCCGACCGTCACCGGGCTGTCGTCCGTGATGCCGTCGCGGCTGGTCAGGATGTTCATCTCGTCGATGACCGAGGTCAGGACGAATTCGCGGATCTCGTCTTCCAAAGTGGACGTACTCATGATCAGGATCTCCAGTGACTGATTCCAGTGACCGATTGAGGTGGGGACGGACAACCGCGCGACCCGGCTCACCCCGCGGAGCGCAGCGTGGCGGCCTGGCGGACGAGCTTGCCGTTGGAGGTGCGGGGCAGGTCGTCCAGCAGCCGGATCACGCGGGGCAGCTTGTAGTCGGCCAGCCGCTCGCGGCACCAGCGCAGCAGCTCCTCCGGCGACGGGCTGTCCGCGCCGTCGGCCACCGCCACGTACGCCTCGGTGACGTCCTCGTGGACGAGGACCGCCTGCTCGACCGCCGGATGCTCGCGCAGGACGTGTTCGACCTCGGTGAGGTCGACCTTGAGGCCGCCGATCACGACCAGGGAGTCGGCACGGCCGCGCACGGTGACGGCCCCGTCGGCGCCGACGGTGGCCCGGTCCCGGGTGTGCAGCCAGCCGTCCGTGTACTGGGTGCCGCCCGAGTCGTACAGGTACGGGGACTCGTCGAGCGCCACGTCGAGTTCGCCCTGGTGCACGCGGACCACCACGCCGGGCGCGGGCCGGCCGACCGACGGCCGCAGCCGGCCGCCGACGTCGAGGGCGACGATGCCGGTCTCGGTGGTGCCGTACGCCTCGCCGACCTCCACGCCGTACCGCTCGGTGAACCGGGCGGCGACCTCGGGCGGCATCAGCTCGCCGCCGGACACGGCGGTCCGCAGCTCGGGCAGGGCGGGGGCGTCGAGGGCGGCGGCGAGCAGCTCGTAGTGCATCGGCACCCCGAACAGGGCGGTGATCCGGTGCTCGACGGCGGTCCGCAGGATGTCACGGGCCGAGACGCGCGGGGTGAACACCACCGAGACGCCGGTGGCCAGGGAGTGCAGCAGTCCGCCGATCAGTCCGAAGCTGTGCGCGGTCGAGCTGAGCAGCAGCAGCCGGTCGCCCTCGCCGGGCATCCCCGGTACCGCGCCGAACGCGGCGACCTCGGCGGCCAGCGAAGCCGCGGTCCGGCCGATCACCTTGGGCCGCCCGGTGGAGCCCGAGCTGAACTGGACCAGCCGGTGCCCGGTGGTGGCGGGCCGCCCGCCCCTGCGGGTCTCGGTGGTGACCTCGTACTCGGGCCGGAACCCGAAGGCCGCCCGGACGTTCGACCCCGCGCCGACCATGAACTGGGGGCGGCAGACCTCGCCGAGCGCGCTCACCTCGGCGGGTTTCAGCCGGAAGTCGAACAGCAGCACCTGCGCGCCCAGGCGCCACAGCGCGAGCAGCACCTCGACCTGGGTGAAGCTGGGCGGGGTCCGCAGCCCGACGGTGCTGCCCGGCCCGATGCCGTACCCGGCGAACACGGCGGCCTGCCGGGCCACCCGCTCCCGCAACTCGCTCCGGGTGACGGTCTGCTGCTGGTGCGTCAGGTAGGGAAGGGTGTCGTCCCGCGCGTCGAGCAGCCGCTGGACCAGGGCGCCCATCCCCTCGTCGTCGACGAGCTGACCCATGGGGGCTCAGACCTCCTTGCAGAACTCGCCGATGGGCAGGCCCACATGGCGCTTGTCCTGCGCGAGATAGCCGAGCAGTTCGTCGCCGGCCCGGAGTTCGGTGACGTTGAGGACCTTGCCGCCGGGGCCGAGCACCCGCACGTGCCAGTCGTCCTGCACGGTCAGGCTGACCAGCCGCCCGTCCTCGGCGTGGGTGCGGATCTCCAGCAGGGGGCGTGACTCCAGCTTGGCGCGGCCCACCACGACCCGCCGGGTGCGGCCGTCGGCGCCCACCGCCAGCAGGGTGCTGCCGGAGCCGACCTCGCTGAGGTAGTGGGTGCGGTTGTCCGGGCCCAGCGTGTAGGAGTGCAGGGCGCCGGCGTTGACGCGGAACGGCCGGGTCGGCATGTACGGCAGCGGATGGGTCTCGCTGCAGCAGAGCACGAACCCGGAGGAGTAGGAGCCGACGAGGATGCCCTCGTCCTCCTCGAAGTGCGAGCACGTGTCCACGCAGACCCGGTCGCCGAGCCCGACGTGCCGGATGCTCTCCACGGTGAGCGTCGACAGCTCCAACCGCGGGGTGGACGCCTGGAGCAGCCGGGCCAGCGCGAAGACCTCGTCGGCGGAGCGCGGCGCGTAGAGGATGCCGTCGGAGCCGCGTTCGAGGACGTCGAAGACGATGGCGGCCTCCTCCAGGTCGCCGACCACGGTCACCAGCTTGCCCTCGGCCGACTCGGCCGCCGCGAGCACGATCTCCAGCGGGATCTTCGTCGGATCGGAGAAGTGGATCACGGTGTAGGGCAGAGCCGTCGCGCCCGCGCAGGACAGCCGCAGGGTGCGGTCGTCGCGTACGTTCACGAACCCGGCGACGGGAGCGCCGGACGCGCGGGTCGTGCCGGAAGCCGCCGCGGTGCCGCGGTTCGCCGCGGCGAGGGCGTCCAGCTCCTCCTGGGCGGCGAATTCACGCAGCATTACGTCGATCCCGGTGCCGGAGTCGGTGCCGGGGTCGGTGCCGGTCGGGGACGCGGTGGCCGCGGACGACTTGCTCCCGGAGGCGGGCTTCGCGTCCTTGCCCCCCTTGCCGGCGCTCTTGTCGGCGGCGCTGCCGGTGGCCTTGTCGTCCGGCTGCCTGACGGTCGCCGGGACGCCTTCCCCGGCGGCGAGGACCCGGGTGACGGTCGGCGGCAGTGTCGTGAGCAGCTCGGGGTCCGCGGAGACCACTCCGGCCATCCGGGCGTGGACGGCCGCGTCCACCACCGCTTGGAGCTGCGGACGGGGGACTCCACGGAGATCGATCCACGCGAACCTCATGCGACACCTGCCACGATCGTCGAGTAATGGGTGGGGCGAGAATCAGCCATGCTCATGTCATCCGGGGATCCGGTCCCCGCGTGTACGACGGCGGCCAGCCGGGACACCAGGGATGCGGGGGAGGGGGAGGAGAAAACCCGCCGGCCGACGGCGAGCCCACGGCAGCCGGCGGCCATCACGGCGGTGCCGTAGGCGATCAGATCCGAGCCGTCCGGCGGGCCCCCGGCCGCGAGGACGGGGATGGGGCTGTGGGCCACCACCTCGGCCATCCGGTCGAGTGGCAGGGCGACGGACGTCTTCACCAGGTCGGCGCCCAGGTCGGCGGCCACATTGACGATGTGCGCGAGGAGGGCGGGGTCGTGCGGGTTGTCGATCCGGGGGCCGCGCGGATAGACCATGGCGATCAGCGGCATGCCCCACATGTCGCAGGAGCGCGCCACCGCTCCGAGGTCGGCCAGCTGCCGCCCCTCGGTGTCCGAGCCGACGTTCACATGGACGCTGACCGCGTCCGCGCCGAGGGTCACCGCCTCCTCGACGGCGCCCACCAGCACCTTCGCGTCGACATCGGCGGAACACGCCGTACTGGCGCTCAGGTGCACCACCAGCGCACAGCTCTTGAGGAGGTCCGGCGAAAGATTTCGAGCCCGCCCTTTATGGACGATGATTCCATCGGCCCCGCCGGCCACGAGTGCGCGCAAGAGCTCTTCCCATTGACCCGGAGGGGCGACCGGTCCGTCCGAAACACTGTGGTCGAGCGGTATGAGCAAGTGTCGGTCGTCACCGGCGAGGGAAAGTCTTCTCAGGCGTAATGCCTTGCCAGTTTTCAGCATGGGTAAAAAGCCTTTCTCCATGGCCGAAAAACGATGGTCGTAGAAGTTTCAAATTCCGCCCGGGCCAGCATTCCGTGCGTGATCGGCCGTTGGCAAGGCGTCACCATCGGCAAATTTTTATGCGGTGATCGGTATGAATATTGACAGCGGATTGACAGTAACCCCTGGCTTGACGCCCACACCGAGTGCTGTTCCTGCGTCGTTATGCGGCAAGTGGCGATTCTTCCGGTGTATTCCGGTGTGGATTCCACCGGACCCCTGGTTGCTTGTGGAAAGAGAATTTCGCGGCTTAGGGTGACAGTCGCACTCCGGTTCGTGTTACATGCGTGGCCGTCCCCATCTGGGCCCGGACCATTCGTGTCCGGGCATACCGGAAGTGAGCCCCCCATGCCCGAGTTCTCCTCGACTACGGCAACCGAGGCCGTGGGCGCCGGACAGGTCTCGTTATCGGCCGCGCCGGAGCGGTCGACGGCGCCGAAGGTCGCCGTCGCGAGCCTGATCGGCACCACGATCGAGTACTACGACTTCGCCGTGTACGGCACCGCGTCCGCGCTCGTCCTCGGCCCCGCCTTCTTCCCCTCGGGCAACGCGACCGTCTCCTCCCTCGCCGCGTTCCTCACCTTCGCCGCGGCCTTCCTCTCCCGCCCCCTCGGCGTCGTCCTCTTCGGCACCATCGGCGACCGGCTCGGCCGGCGGAACGCCCTGGTCGCCTCCCTGCTGCTGATGGGTGTGGCGACCGTGGGCGTGGGACTGCTCCCCACCTACGAGACCGCCGGCCTCCTCGCCCCCGTCCTCCTCGTGGCCCTCCGCCTGCTGCAGGGCGTGAGCATGGGCGGTGAGTGGGGCGGAGCGGTCCTGCTCGCCGCCGAGCACGCCCCGCCCGGACGCCGCGCGCTGTACGCGGCCGTCCCCAACGTCGGCCCTTCGCTCGGCTTCCTGCTCTCCGGCGCCGTCATCGTCCCCACGCTCGACATCGTCGGCAGGGACGGCTTCACCGAGTGGGCCTGGCGGGTTCCGTTCCTGCTCAGCGCCGTGCTCGTGGGGGTGGGACTGTGGGTGCGGACGACGGTCGCGGAGTCGCCGGTGTTCCGGGCGGACACCCCCGGCGGTACGCGCGCCCCGGCATGGGCCGAGGCCCCGGCCGCCCAGCCGGCACCGTCCCCGGTGTCCCGCTTCCCGCTCGGCACGCTCGTCGCACGGCACCCCGGACGGCTGCTGCTCGGCACCGGGGCGGCGATCGGCGGCTCGGCCGTCTACTACCTCACGATCGTCTACAGCCTGTCCTACGGGCCGAGGGTGCTCGGCATCCCGCAGAACACGATGCTGACGGCGGCGACCATCGGGGCGGCGGCCGGGATCGCGGTCACCCTTCCCGCAGCCCGGCTCGCCGACCGGGTCGGACGGCGGCCGGTCCTGCTCACGGGCGCGGCCGGGTGCGTGCTGTGGGCGGTGCCGATGTACGCCTCGCTCGGCTCACGGGACGCGCTGCTCATCACCGGGGCGTACACGGTGGGGCTGATGCTGCTCGCGCTGATGTTCTCGCCGATGGCCGCGTTCCTCGCCGAGTTGTTCCCGGCGCGGCTGCGCTACACGGGGGCGTCGGCGGCGTTCATCCTCGCCAACACGCTCGGGGGAGGGTTCGCGCCGCTCGTGGCGACGTGGCTGAACAGCCAGTGGTCGTCGCCGCTGGTGCTCGGCTTCTACACGGGCGGGCTGTGCCTGGTCAGCCTGGCGTGCGTGGTGGCTCTGCCGGAGACGCGGGAGGGGGACTTCTCCGTCTGACGGTGGTTCGTGGTTGCTCGCGCGGGCCCCGCGCCCTCGCGAGAAAGCAAGGGCGCGGGGAACCGCGCGACAAGCCCCTGCGCGGCCGTGCGTACCACTCAGGGAGACGCCGGCGGGTACAGCGAGCGGGGCAGTTGCGACGCCGCCGCCGCGTCGAGGAGCCACAGGGTGCGGGACCTGCCCCGCGCGCCCGCGACCGGCGCCTGGATCTCACCCGCGCCGGACAGGCCGATCGCCGCGGCCCGCGCCTTGTCCTCGCCGGCCGCCAGCAGCCACACCTCCCGTGCCGCCCGGATCGCCGGCAGCGTCAGGGTGACGCGCGTGGGCGGCGGCTTCGGCGCCCCCCGCACCCCGACCACGGTCCGCTCGGTCTCCCGTACGGCCGGCAGCTCCGGGAACAGGGACGCCACATGCGTGTCCGGGCCGACGCCCAGCATCAGCACGTCGAACGTCGGCACCGAGCCGTGGTTCTCCGGACCGGCCGCCCGCGCCAGCTCCTCCGCGTACGCGGCGGCCGCCGAGTCCACATCGGCACCCCAGGGGCCGTCCGAGGCGGGCATCGCGTGCACCCGCTTGGGATCCAGCGGCACCGAGTCCAGCAGCGCCTCCCTGGCCTGGGTGACGTTCCGCTCCGGGTCGCCCTCGGGCAGGAACCGCTCGTCACCCCACCACAGGTCCAGCCGGCCCCAGTCGACGGCGTCCCGCGCGGGCGCCGCCGCCAGCGCGGCCAGCAGGCCGTTGCCGTTGCGGCCGCCGGTGAGGACCACCGAGGCGTAACCGCGCGAGGTCTGCGCGTCCACGACCTTGGTGATCAGCCGGGCGGCCGCCGCCTGTGCCATCAGCTCCTTGTCGCGGTGCACGACCAGCTGCGGAGTGCTCACTGCGCGGCCGCCTTCTTCACCGGCGGCATCTGCGCGGGCGTGGGCCGCTCCCCCTCGCCGTCACCGGCATCCGGCGAAGCGGGCACCGCCGACGAAGCCGTAGCGGAAGCGGAGGTCGATGCCGAAGCCGAATCCGACGTCGAGCCGGAAGCCTCCGGCGCCGCCGTCGACACCGAGGCACCCTCGGAGGACGAGGACGAGGACGAGGCCGGCGCGGGGGCTCCGGCCGCACCGCCCAGCCGGTCCACCCCGAACCGCAGCGCCGAGGCGTACGTGTCGTCAGGATCCAGTCGGCGCAGTTCCTCCGCCAGCAGCTCGGACGTCTCACGGCGCTTGAGCGCCACCGCCCGGTCCGGCTGGTCCTCCAGCGTCAGCAGGGCGAGACCGCCGGAGGGCCGGTACAGGCGGATGGGGCCGGTGCTGGTGAGCATCCGCACCTCGTTCAGGCCGGGGCCCGCCGACACCCCGCGCCGCACATGGACGTGCAGCCGGTCCGCGAGCCACATCGCCAGCAGCTCCACGCTCGGGTTGTACTGCTCGCCGTGCACCTCCGCGGAGATGACCTCGCAGTCCACCTGGTCGAGCGCGGCGGCCAGCATGGAGCGCCACGGGGTGATCCGCGTCCAGGCGAGATCGGTGTCACCGGGCTCGTAGTTGTCGGCGCGGGCCCGCAGCTCGTCGATCGGCTTCTCGGCGGAGTAGCTGTCGGTGACCCGCCGCTGGGCGAGCGCGCCCAGCGGATCACGGGCCGGGTCGAGCGGCGCGTTGACCGGCCACCACACCACGACCGGCGCGTCCGGGAGCAGCAACGGCAGCACCACCGACTGGGCGTGGTCCGCGACCTCGCCGTACAGCCGGAGGACGACCGTCTCGCCGGCGCCCGCGTCCGCGCCCACCCGCACCTCGGCGTCGAGGCGGGACTTCGTCCGGTCCCGGGGACCGCGCGAGACCCGCTTGATGACCACGAGCGTGCGCGAGGGGTGCTCGCGGGACGCGTCGTTCGCGGCCTTCAACGCGTCGTAGGCGTTCTCCTCGTCCGTGACGATGACCAGCGTGAGCACCATGCCGACGGCCGGGGTGCCGATCGCGCGGCGGGCCTTGACGAGCGCCTTGTTGACCTTGCTGGCCGTGGTGTCCGTGAGGTCTGTCTTCATGGCCGGCGCCAGCTCCGTCCGTCTCGTTCGAGCATCTCGTCCGCCTCGACGGGGCCCCAGGTACCGGCCTGGTACTGGGCGGGCCTGCCGTGCTTGTCCCAGTACTCCTCGATCGGGTCGAGGATCTTCCAGGACAGCTCGACCTCCTCCGTGCGCGGGAAGAGGTTCGAGTCACCGAGCAGGACGTCGAGGATCAGCCGCTCGTACGCCTCGGGGCTGGACTCCGTGAAGGACTCGCCGTACGCGAAGTCCATCGACACGTCCCGGATCTCCATCGAGGTGCCCGGCACCTTGGAGCCGAAGCGGACGGTGACGCCCTCGTCGGGCTGGACGCGGATGACGATCGCGTTCTGGCCCAGTTCCTCGGTGGCGGTGGAGTCGAAGGGGGAGTGGGGCGCCCGCTGGAAGACGACCGCGATCTCGGTGACCCGGCGGCCGAGGCGCTTGCCGGTCCGCAGATAGAACGGCACGCCCGCCCAGCGGCGGTTGTCGATCCCCACCTTGATCGCGGCGTAGGTGTCGGTCTTCGACTTGCGGTCGATGCCGTCCTCTTCGAGGTAGCCGATGACCTTTTCGCCGCCCTGCCAGCCGGCCGCGTACTGCGCGAACACGGTGTCCCGGCTCAGGTCCTTCGGCAGCTTCACCGCGCCGAGGACCTTGGTCTTCTCGGCGGCGAGCGCGTCCGCGTCGAAGGAGGCGGGCTCCTCCATCGCGGTCAGCGCCAGCAGCTGGAGCAGGTGGTTCTGGATGACGTCACGGGCGGCGCCGATGCCGTCGTAGTAGCCGGCGCGGCCACCGATGCCGATGTCCTCGGCCATGGTGATCTGCACATGGTCCACGAAGGACCGGTTCCAGATCGGCTCGAACATCGTGTTGGCGAAGCGGAGCGCCAGGATGTTCTGGACGGTCTCCTTGCCCAGGTAGTGGTCGATGCGGAAGACCTGGTCCGGGGCGAAGACCTCGTGGACGATCGCGTTGAGCTCCTCGGCCGACTTCAGGTCGTGGCCGAACGGCTTCTCGATGACCGCTCGCCGCCAGGAACCGCTCGACTGGTCGGCCAGCCCGTGCTTCTTCAGCTGCTGGATCACGACCGGGAACGCGGACGGCGGTACGGAGAGGTAGAAGGCGAAGTTGCCACCGGTGCCCTGCGCCTTGTCCAGCTCCTGGATGGTGTCGCGCAGCCGCTCGAACGACACGTCGTCGTCGAAGGTGCCCTGCACGAACCGCATGCCCTGGATGAGCTGCTGCCAGACCTCCTCGCGGAAGGGGGTGCGGGCGTGCTCCTTGACCGCGTCGTGGACCTCCTGCGCGAAGTCCTCGTGCGCCCACTCGCGGCGCGCGAAACCGACGAGCGAGAAGCCCGGCGGCAGCAGTCCGCGGTTGGCGAGGTCGTACACGGCAGGCATCAGCTTCTTGCGTGACAAGTCGCCTGTGACACCGAAGATGACCAGGCCCGACGGCCCCGCGATACGCGGGAGCCGTCGGTCCGCGGCGTCACGCAGCGGATTGCTGCTCGACAAGGTTTTCAGCCCTCCGAGGGTGCGAGGCGCTTCAGCTCCGCCTCGGTCGACTTGAGCAGGTCGTTCCAGGACGCCTCGAACTTCTCGACGCCCTCGTCCTCCAGCAGCTGGACGACCTCGTCGTACGAGATGCCGAGCTTCTCGACCGCGTCCAGCTCGGCACGGGCCTGCTCGTACGTCCCGGCGACCGCGTCACCGCGGATCTCACCGCTCTCGGCGGTGGCCTCGAGGGTGGCCTCCGGCATGGTGTTCACCGTGTTCGGCGCCACCAGCTCGTCGACGTACAGGGTGGGCTTGTACGCCGGGTCCTTGACACCGGTCGAGGCCCACAGCGGACGCTGCTTGTTGGCGCCCGCGCTCTCCAGCGCGGCCCAGCGCTCGCCGCTGAAGACCTCCTCGTACGCCTGGTAGGCGAGGCGCGCGTTGGCGACGCCGGCCTTGCCGCGCGCGGCCTTCGCCTCGGGCGTGCCCAGCGCGTCCAGGCGCTTGTCGATCTCGGTGTCCACACGGGAGACGAAGAACGACGCCACCGAGTGGATCTTCGACAGGTCGAGGCCGCGCTCCTTGGCCTTCTCCAGACCGGCCAGGTAGGCGTCCATCACCTGGCGGTAGCGCTCCAGCGAGAAGATCAGCGTGACGTTGACGCTGATGCCGAGGCCGATGACCTCGGTGATGGCCGGCAGGCCGCCCATCGTCGCCGGGATCTTGATCAGCGTGTTGGGGCGGTCCACCAGCCAGGCGAGCTGCTTGGCCTCGGCGACCGTCGCCTTGGTGTTGTGCGCCAGCCGCGGGTCGACCTCGATGGAGACCCGGCCGTCCTGGCCGTCGGTCGCGTCGAAGACCGGACGCAGGATGTCGGCGGCGTCACGGACGTCCGCCGTCGTGATCATGCGGATGGCCTCCTCGACGGTCACCTCGCGGGCCGCGAGGTCCGACAGCTGCTGGTCGTAGCCGTCACCCTGCGAGATCGCCTTCTGGAAGATCGAAGGGTTGGTGGTGACGCCCACGACGTGCTGCTGGTCGATCAGCTCGGCGAGGTTGCCGGACGTGATGCGCTTGCGCGACAGGTCGTCCAGCCAGATCGCCACGCCTTCCTCGGAGAGGCGCTTCAGTGCGTCTGTCATGGAATTACATCTCCTACGTGTCGTATGTGAGCGTCAGCGCTGGGCGGCCGCGAGCGATTCCCGCGCGGCGGCGGCCACGTTGTCCGCGGTGAAGCCGAACTCCTTGAAGAGCACCTTGCCGTCGGCCGAAGCGCCGAAGTGCTCCAGCGAAACGATGCGCCCGGCGTCCCCGACGTACTTGTGCCAGGTCAGACCGATACCGGCCTCGACCGCGACACGCGCCTTGACGGACGGCGGCAGAACGCTGTCCCGGTACCCCTGGTCCTGCTCCTCGAACCACTCGACGGAGGGCATCGACACCACACGGGTCGGCACGCCCTGCGCCTGGAGCTGCTCGCGGGCCTCCACGGCGACGTGCACCTCGGAGCCGGTCGCGATCAGAATGACCTGGGCGTCGCCGCCGTCGGCCTCGAAGAGCACGTAACCGCCCTTGGCCGCGCCCTCGTTGGGCTCGTACGTCGGCACGCCCTGGCGGGTCAGCGCGAGGCCGTGCGGAGCGCCCTTGCCCCACTCCTTCGTCCAGCGCTTGAGGATCTCGCGCCAGGCGATCGCCGTCTCGTTGGCGTCGGCCGGCCGGACGACGTTCAGGCCGGGGATGGCGCGCAGCGAGGCGAGGTGCTCGACCGGCTGGTGCGTCGGACCGTCCTCGCCGAGACCGATGGAGTCGTGCGTCCACACGTACGTCACCGGCAGGTGCATCAGGGCCGACAGCCGGACCGCGTTGCGCATGTAGTCGGAGAACACGAGGAACGTGCCGCCGAAGATGCGCGTGTTGCCGTGCAGCGCGATGCCGTTCATCTCGGCGGCCATCGAGTGCTCGCGGATGCCGAAGTGGATGGTGCGGCCGTACGGGTTCGCCTCGGGCAGCGGGTTGTCCGCCGGGAGGAACGACGACGTCTTGTCGATCGTCGTGTTGTTCGAACCGGCGAGGTCGGCGGAGCCGCCCCACAGCTCGGGGATGACAGCCCCGAGCGCCTGGAGGACCTTGCCGGACGCGGCACGGGTGGCGACACCCTTGCCCGCCTCGAACAGCGGAAGGTGCGACTCCCAGCCCTCGGGCAGCTCGCCCGCCGCGACGCGCTCGTACTCGGCGGCGCGCTCGGGGTTGTTGTCCCGCCACTGCTGGAACGACTTCTCCCACACGGCACGGGCCGCCTGGCCCCGGTCGCCCAGGGAACGCGTGTGCGCGATGACCTCGTCGGAGACCTCGAAGTGCTTCTCCGGGTCGAAGCCCAGGACCCGCTTGGTGGCCGCGACCTCGTCCTCGCCGAGCGCCGAGCCGTGCGCGGCCTCGGTGTTCTGCGCGTTCGGGGCGGGCCAGGCGATGATGGAGCGCATCGCGATGAACGACGGCTTGTCGGTGACGGCCTTCGCGGCCTCGATCGCCTCGAACAGCGCGGCCGGGTCGAGGTCGCCGTTCTCCTTCGGCTCCACCCGCTGCACGTGCCAGCCGTACGCCTCGTACCGCTTGACGGTGTCCTCGGACACGGCCGTCTCGGTGTCGCCCTCGATCGAGATGTGGTTGTCGTCCCACAGCATGATCAGGTTGCCGAGCTTCTGGTGCCCGGCCAGCGACGACGCCTCGGCGGAGATGCCCTCCTGGAGGCACCCGTCACCGGCGATCACGAAGATGTGGTGGTCGAACGGCGACTCGCCGGCGGCGGCCTCCGGGTCGAACAGACCGCGCTCGTAGCGGGCGGCCATGGCCATGCCGACGGCGTTGGCGACACCCTGGCCGAGCGGCCCGGTGGTCGTCTCCACACCCTTGGTGTGGCCGTACTCCGGGTGGCCCGGCGTCTTCGAGCCCCAGGTGCGGAAGGACTCCAGGTCCTCCAGCTCCAGACCGAAGCCGCCCAGGTACAGCTGGATGTAGAGGGTCAGGGACGAGTGACCGGCGGACAGGACGAACCGGTCACGGCCCACCCAGTCGGGGTCGGCGGGGTCGTGGCGCATCACCTTCTGGAAGAGGGTGTACGCGGCGGGCGCGAGGCTCATGGCCGTACCCGGATGGCCGTTGCCGACCTTCTGTACGGCGTCGGCGGCCAGGACGCGGGCGGTGTCGACGGCCCGCTGGTCCAACTCGGTCCACGCGAGGTCTGTAGTGGTCGGCTTGATGCTCACCCTGAGTCAGGGCTCCTCTCACATGTCCGGTGCCGGCGTTCTCGGGCGCCGGCCGCAGTCGAGCCTACCCCCGTAACAACGCGCATTTTTTCGAGTCATTCCAGACTGCCGGGACCGTCCCGGATCCGCCTCCCGACCGGCGTTCCGCATGGTGAGACCAGCGGGTTCGGTCGCTCGACATCTGAATACGCAGCCGCTCATCCGACTGCTCAACCGAAGCGTGTCCGGCTCGTCCGGGCGTCCCGTCCGAACACGACCCGACCCCGTTGAAAGGCTGGCTCTGGGCAACGTCTACAGTGGCGTGGTACGCGCGAGCCGTTACGGGGAGTTCACATCCGTGGTGCTCGCTGGGAGTCTCTGTCAGGGGTGTGCGTGACGGCCGTCGAATCCCGTCCACCGGGAGTGCTTGGCGCGAGCAGCGCGAGCAGCAGCCGGGGCCAGCGGCCGATCGGGGCCCGCGTCAAAGCGTTCGTGGCCCTCACCAAGCCGAGGATCATCGAACTGCTGCTGATCACCACCGTTCCGGTGATGTTCCTCGCGGAGCAGGGTGTGCCGGACCTGTGGCTGGTGCTCGCCACCTGCATCGGCGGCTACCTCTCGGCGGGCGGCGCCAACGCGCTGAACATGTACATCGACCGCGACATCGACGCCCTGATGGAGCGCACGTCGCAGCGGCCCCTCGTCACCGGCATGGTCACCCCGCGTGAGGGCCTCGTCTTCGGCATCACCCTCGCCGTCGTCTCCACCGCCTGGTTCGGCGTCCTCGTCAACTGGCTGTCCGCGTGGCTGTCGCTCGGGGCGCTCCTGTTCTACGTCGTCGTCTACACGATGATCCTCAAACGGCGTACGGCGCAGAACATCGTGTGGGGCGGCATCGCCGGCTGCATGCCGGTCCTCATCGGGTGGTCCGCCGTGACGAACTCGATGTCCTGGGCCGCGGTGATCCTCTTCCTGGTCATCTTCTTCTGGACCCCGCCGCACTACTGGCCGCTGTCCATGAAGGTGAAGGACGACTACGCCCGCGTCGGCGTGCCCATGCTCCCGGTGATCGCCTCCAACAAGGTCGTCGCCCGCCAGATCGTCCTCTACAGCTGGGTGATGGTCGCCGTCTCCCTGCTGCTGACCCCGCTCGGCTACACCGGCTGGTTCTACACGACGGTCGCCCTGGTGACCGGCGGCTGGTGGCTCTGGGAGGCGCACGCCCTCCAGAACCGCGCGAAGAGCGGCGTCACCGGCGCCAAGCTGAAGGAAATGCGCCTGTTCCACTGGTCGATCACCTACGTCTCCCTGCTCTTCGTGGCAGTGGCCGTGGACCCCTTCCTCCGCTGAGGGTCACGACGGTGAGTGGCCAACCCCACTGCCCCCGCCGTCGCAGCACCGCACTACTGATCGGTAGCATCCAGCCATGGCAGACACGAAGCAGCCCGACGAGGCCAAGGACACCAAGGCCGCAGCCAAGGCGGAGCGCCAGGCGGCCAAGCTCGCCCAGCAGATCGGCGCCTTCGCGAAGGCGCACGGTGGCGCCGAGGCCCAGGTCGCCTACATCGGCGAGCGCGGCTCCCGCATCGTCCTCGTGGGTGAGGACGGCGGCTGGGGCGACCTCGTCGCCCCCACCCACGCCATCGCCGAGGAAGCCGTGCGCAAGGCCGGCGTCACCGTGCACGAGGACTTCGACGGCGAGTTCGCCGCCAAGGTGCGCACCGGCCCGTACGAGTGGTCGAGGATGGCCGGAATCCAGGTCGGGGGACCGGCCAACAGCAACACCTGAGCCCGTCTCACCCGTTAGGACCTGTGGGAGCACACCGGTCCAGCGACGGGGAGTCCGGATGATCGAAACGCCGTCCCTCGTGGATCAGTACTGCCACGGCGTACTGAGAACGGAGCTGGGCCTCGGCACGTTCGAGGCCCACCTCGCCCACGGCGAGGGACCACCGGCGCCCGGCACCACCTTCTTCGACACCCAGACCGGCTTCGCCGTGCGCCGCTGGTGTCCGCCCCTGCTGGGGCTGGAGCCGCACTGCCCGCCGGCCCGCTATCTCGCCCGCCGCCGTGAACTGGGCGTCCTGGAGGCGGGCCGCCGACTGCTGCGGGGCAGCGGCATCACCACCTACCTCGTCGACACGGGGCTGCCCGGCGATCTCACCGGGCCCGGCGAGATGGCCTCCACGGGTGACGCGGACGCCCACGAGATCGTCCGGCTGGAACTCCTCGCCGAACAGGTCGCCGACACCTCCGGCACCGTGGAGTCGTTCCTCGCCAATCTCGCCGAGTCCGTGCACGCGGCCGCCGCGCACGTCGTGGCCTTCGCGTCGGTGGCGGGCGTACGGCACGGTCTGGCGCTGGCACCCGAACCGCCCGGTCCGGGAGAGGTGCGGGGCGCCGCCGGCCGCTGGCTCGCGCACCGGCCGGTCGGCGGGATGCTCACCGACCCGGTCCTCCTGCGCCATCTGCTGTGGATCGCCATCGCCTCCGGGCGGCCCCTCCAGCTCCACGCCGGCCTGGGAGAGCCCGGCCTGCGCATCGACCGCACCGATCCCGTCCTGCTCACCGACTTCGCCCGCGCCACGGCCGGCCTCGGCACCGACCTGGTCCTGCTGCACGGCTATCCGTACCACCGCCACGCCGCCCACCTCGCCGGTGTCTTCCCGCACGTCTACGCCGACCTGGGCGCCGAACTGGTCCGCACCGGGGCACGGGCCACCGCCGTGCTCGCCGAGGTCCTCGAACTCGCCCCCTTCGGCAAGCTCCTGTTCTCCAGCGGCGCCCACGGCCTGCCCGAGCTGCACGTCGTGGGCGCCCGCCTCTTCCGCGAGGCGCTGGCCCGGGTGCTGGGCACCTGGGTGGCGGAGGGCGCCTGGTCCCTGACGGACGCGCAGCGGGTGGCGTCACTGATCGCGGCGGGCAACGCACGACGTGTGTACGGCCTGGAGTGAGCCGGACAGACTGCCCCCATGCCCCGACAGACCGTCCGCCTGACGCACAGCGACCCGACCGCCACCCCCACCGCCGCCTTGTCCGCGCCGCCCGGCACCGCCGCTGAGACCGCCGCCCTCGTCCGCCGTTTCGTCGAAGGGCTGAGGGACGGCCCGGAACCGCTCGCCGTCTGGGCCCACGGCTCCCTCGGTGGGGGCGACTACCAGGAGGGCCGCAGCGACCTCGACCTGATCGCGGTCCTGGACGGCCCGATCACGGCCGCGACCGTATGGCGAGTGGCCCGGCTGCACGCCCGGCTGCGCCACGAGCCGCTCGCCGCCCTGCTGCACTGCACCTATCTGACGCCCGACACGGTCGACGACGCCGAGCGCGGACACCTCACCTGGGCGCACCAGCGGCTGTTCCGCCGGACGGTCACCCCGGTCACCCGCCGTGAACTGCACACCTTCGGCGTGGTCCTGTTCGGCGAGTCACCCGGGAGCCTGCTGCCGCCGGTCCCGGACGTCCAGCTGGACGCCTTCGTCGTACGCGACCAGCGCGACTTCTGGCGCCCGGCGGTCGACCGGGCCCACCTGTGGCACCGGGACGTCTGGGTCGATCTCGGTCTGCTCACCCACGCCCGGGCCACCGCCACCCTCCGCGACGGCCGGCTGATCTCCAAGCGGGAGGCGCTGGACCTGCTGCCGGAGCTGGGCGCGCCCGCCGAGGTGGTCGAGGACGTCCGGCGGCGCCGCTACGGGGAGCCGGCCGTCGAGGTGCCGCGGCGGGGGGAGCTGACCAGGGCGTTCCTCGGCCGCGCCATCGACGATCTGGTACGGGCGTACGGGTGACTCAGCCGTGGGCCGGGACAGGCTGCTCCGTCTCCGCCGGGCGGGGTACGGCCGCGGTGTCCGCCGGGCGCTCCCGCAGGGACAGCAGGACCCGCAGGGTGGCGATCCACACCAGGCAGGAGCCGAGCATGTGGGCGCCGACGAGGATCTCGGGGAGGTCGGTGAAGTACTGCACGTAGCCGATGACGCCCTGCGCGAGGAGGACCAGGAACAGGTCCCGGGTACGGCGCAGCGGGTCGCGGGGCGCGTCGACCGCCTTGAGGACGAACCACAGGGCGAAGGTCAGCGTCACCACGATCCACGCGAGCACGGCGTGCAGCTTGGTGACCGTCTCCCAGTTCAGCGGGATGCGCTCGACCTCGCTGGAGTCACCGGCGTGCGGACCCGCCCCGGTGACGACCGTGCCGACCGCGATCAGCAGTACGGTGACGCCCACCAGGACCCACACCAGCTGCCGCACCGCCGTGCCGGCCAGCGGACGCGGGGCGCCGTCGCCCTCCCCGGTGCGGTGCCACATCACGGCGGCGACGGCGATGAGCGCGGTCGACAGCAGGAAGTGCGCGGCCACCGTGTACGGGTTCAGGCCCACCAGCACCACGATGCCGCCGAGGACCGCGTTGCCCATGACCACCCAGAACTGCGCCCAGCCCAGCCGGGTCAGATCGCGCCGGTACGGCTTCCGGGAGCGCGCGGCGACGATCGCCCAGCCGACCGCCGCGCACAGCACGTACGTCAGCATGCGGTTGCCGAACTCGATGACACCGTGGACGCCCATCTCGCGCGTCGCGGTGAGCGAGTCGTCGGTGCACTTGGGCCAGGTCGGGCAGCCGAGGCCCGACCCGGTCAGGCGCACGGCGCCGCCGGTCACCACGATGACCACCGCCATCACGAGGGCGGCCAGGGCCGCGCGCCGGACCGTCCGGGGATGGGGGGTCCAGCGTTCGGCGATGAAGGCGAGCGGGTTGCGCGCTGCGGAGACGAGGTCGTCGCGGGTCACGTTCGGCACGCGCACCATGGTAGGCCGCCGCTTGTGCACGCGTTCACGAGGGGGCGCACCGCTCCCGGACCACCGCTGTGACCTGCCGTTACTCCCAGCGGAAGAACCGGGCGGCCGCGCCGAGCCCGAGCACCGCCCACACCGTGAGGATCCCGAGGTCCGCCCACGGCATCCCGGCGCCGTGCTGGAGGACGTCGCGCAGTCCGTCGGAGAGCGCCGCGATCGGCAGCAGACCGAGCACGCTCTGCGCCGCGTCCGGGAACTTGTCGAGCGGCACCACGACGCCGCCGCCCACGAGCAGCAGCAGGAAGACCAGGTTCGCCGCGGCGAGCGTCGCCTCCGCCTTCAGCGTGCCCGCCATCAGCAGGCCGAGGCCCGAGAAGGCCGCCGTGCCGAGGACGAGGAGCAGCAGGACGGCGAACGGGTTGCCGTGCGGGGACCAGCCCATCGCGAAGGCGATCACCGTGAGCAGGGCGACCTGGAGGACCTCGGTGACCAGCACGGAGAGCGTCTTCGCGGTCATCAGGCCCCAGCGGGGGAGTGGGGAGACGGCCAGCCGCTTCAGGACGCCGTAGCGGCGTTCGAAGCCGGTGGCGATGGCCTGCCCGGTGAACGCCGTCGACATCACGGCGAGCGCGAGGACACCGGGTGCCAGGAAGTCGACCGCCCTGCCCTCGCCGGTGTCGACGATGTCGACCGACCCGAACAGGACCAGCAGCAGGGTGGGGATCACGACCGTCAGCAGCAACTGCTCGCCGTTGCGCAGCAGCATCTTCGTCTCCAGGGCCGCCTGCGCCGCGATCATGCGGGGGAGCGGGGCGGCGCCGGGCCGGGGCGCGTAGGTACCGGTGGTGGTCACGAACGCAGCTCCTTGCCGGTCAGTTCCAGGAAGACGTCTTCGAGCGTGTGCCGCTCCACCGAGATCCGGTCCGGCATCACGCCGTGCTGGGCGCACCAGGAGGTGACCGTCGCGAGGAGCTGCGGGTCGACCTTGCCGGTCACCCGGTAGACGCCCGGGGTCAGCTCGACGGCGGTGGAGTCGGCGGGCAGCGCCTTCAGCAGGGAGCCGACGTCGAGGGCGGGGCGGCCGGTGAAGCGGAGGGTGTTCTCGGCGCCGCCGCGGCACAGCTCCTCGGGTGTGCCCTGGGCTATGACCCGGCCGGCGTCGATGATCGCGACGTCGTCGGCGAGCTGCTCGGCCTCGTCCATGTAGTGCGTGGTCAGGATGACGGAGACCCCGTCGGCGCGCACGTCCCGGACGAGGTCCCAGGTGGCCCGGCGGGCCTGGGGGTCGAGGCCCGCGGTCGGCTCGTCGAGGAACACCAGCTCGGGGCGGCCGACGACGGCCATCGCGAGGGCGAGCCGCTGCTGCTGTCCGCCGGACAGCCGGCGGTACGTCGTCCGGCCGCAGCCGCCGAGGCCCAGGCGCTCGATGAGGGCGTCCACGTCGAGCGGGTGGGCGTGCAGTTTCGCCACGTGGCGCAGCATCTCGTCGGCGCGGGCGCCCGAGTAGACGCCGCCGGACTGGAGCATCACCCCGATGCGGGGACGCAGCGCGGCGGCCTCGCGGACCGGGTCGAGGCCGAGGACGCGCACGGTGCCGGAGTCCGGCTTCCGGTAGCCCTCGCACGCCTCGACGGTGGTGGTCTTGCCGGCGCCGTTCGGGCCGAGCACGGCGGTGACACCGGGCGACGCCTCCAGGTCGAGGCCGTCCACCGCGGTCTTCTCGCCGTACCTCTTCACCAGGTCCCGGACCTGGACCACGGGGTCGCTTCGCATGGCCCCGAGTCTAGGGACGAGGGGTGGGCCCGGGAGAGCTCGGGGGGTGGCGTCGGATGGCGACCGCGGGTCGCTCGCGGTCGCTCGCGCGGGGACCCGCGCCCCCGGAAAGCTCCCGGTCACGCCCCGTGCGCGAGCCTCTCACCGCCCCTCCGGACTGCCGCTCCCTTGATCGATCAAAGATCGTTTCCGCAGGTCAGATGAGGCTTACCTAAGTGACGTACGGCACCGCCGGGTCGTCCGGGCGCGGCTTGCCCCCCTCCGCGGAATTACGCAACAATGGCGTTGTGAAAAACGTTGGCGCGGCTCCCCAGGAGGAACTCGCGACCGGTGAGCGATCGACTCGCAACCGGGTCGCGCGGTCCATCCTGGACCACGGGCCGTCCACCGTGGCCGACTTGGCGGGCCGTCTCGGCCTCACCCAGGCCGCCGTCCGCCGACACCTCGACGCCCTGGTCGCCGACGACGTCGTGCAGCCCCGGGAACAGCGCGTCTACGGCACGCGCACGCGCGGGCGCCCGGCCAAGGTGTTCGCCCTGACGGACTGCGGCCGGGACGCCTTCGACCAGTCCTACGACAAGCTCGCCGCGGACGCGCTCCGCTGGATCGCGGACCAGGAGGGCGGGGAGCAGGCGGTCGCCGCCTTCGCCCGCGCCCGGGTCACCGCGCAGGCGGGCGAATACCGCAAGGCGGTCGAGGCCGCCGCCCCTGGCGAGAAGACCGAAGCCCTGGCCAGGGCCTTGAGCGCGGACGGGTACGCTGCTACGGCACGCAGTGCCCCCCACCCCCACCAGGGGGAGCAGCTCTGCCAGCACCACTGCCCGGTAGCCCATGTGGCCGAGCAGTTCCCGCAGCTCTGCGAGGCCGAGACCGAGCTCTTCGCCGAACTGCTCGGTACGCACGTCCAGCGGCTGGCCACCATCGCCCACGGCGACGGCGTCTGCACGACGTTCATCCCCAGAGTTTCCAAGTCAGCCACCAACGCATCCGCTAGCACGGCCGGGAGGAACCCCGCATGACTCTCCCCATCGAGGAGACCGCCCACCCTGAGCTCGAGGGCCTGGGTAAGTACGAATACGGCTGGGCGGACTCCGACGCGGCCGGCGCCGCAGCGAAGCGCGGTCTGAGCGAGGAGGTCGTCCTCGACATCTCCGGCAAGAAGTCCGAGCCGGAGTGGATGACGAAGCTGCGTCTCAAGGGCCTGAAGCTCTTCGAGAAGAAGCCCATGCCCAACTGGGGCTCGGACCTGTCGGGCATCGACTTCGACAACATCAAGTACTTCGTGCGCTCCACGGAGAAGCAGGCGGCGTCCTGGGAGGACCTGCCCGAGGACATCAAGAACACCTACGACAAGCTGGGCATCCCCGAGGCGGAGAAGCAGCGCCTCGTCGCCGGTGTCGCCGCCCAGTACGAGTCGGAGGTCGTCTACCACCAGATCCGCGAGGACCTGGAGGAGCAGGGCGTCATCTTCCTCGACACCGACACCGCGCTGAAGGAGCACCCGGAGCTCTTCAAGGAGTACTTCGGCACCGTCATCCCCGCCGGTGACAACAAGTTCGCCGCGCTGAACACCGCCGTGTGGTCCGGCGGCTCCTTCATCTACGTGCCGAAGGGCGTGCACGTCGAGATCCCGCTCCAGGCCTACTTCCGCATCAACACGGAGAACATGGGCCAGTTCGAGCGGACCCTGATCATCGTCGACGAGGGCGCCTACGTGCACTACGTCGAGGGTTGTACGGCCCCGATCTACAAGTCGGACTCGCTGCACTCCGCGGTCGTCGAGATCATCGTCAAGAAGAACGCCCGCTGCCGCTACACGACCATCCAGAACTGGTCGAACAACGTCTACAACCTGGTCACCAAGCGCGCCGTCGCCTACGAGGGCGCCACCATGGAGTGGATCGACGGCAACATCGGCTCCAAGGTGACGATGAAGTACCCGGCCGTCTACCTGATGGGCGAGCACGCCAAGGGCGAGACCCTGTCCATCGCCTTCGCGGGCGAGGGGCAGCACCAGGACGCCGGCGCCAAGATGGTCCACATGGCCCCCAACACGTCCTCGAACATCGTCTCGAAGTCCGTGGCGCGCGGCGGTGGCCGCACCTCTTACCGCGGTCTGATCGAGATCGGCGAGGGCGCCCCGGGCTCCAAGTCGAACGTGCTGTGCGACGCGCTGCTCGTCGACACCATCTCCCGCTCGGACACGTACCCGTACGTCGACGTCCGCGAGGACGACGTGTCCATGGGCCACGAGGCGACCGTCTCCAAGGTCTCCGAGGACCAGCTCTTCTACCTGATGAGCCGCGGCCTGTCGGAGGACGAGGCCATGGCGATGATCGTGCGCGGCTTCGTCGAGCCGATCGCCAAGGAGCTGCCCATGGAGTACGCGCTGGAGCTCAACCGGCTGATCGAGCTGCAGATGGAAGGCGCGGTCGGCTAAGGCCCCCTTCGGTTAGGCAGCAGGCGGCCCGCCTCTCCGGGGCGGGCCGAGATCGTACACGTAGGAAGAGAGCAGACCGACAGCCATGGCTGAGGCTCAGAACATCCCGGTGGGCTCCACCACCGCCGGCTCGATCGCGGTGGCCGCCGAGTCGACCGTCGTCTCGCGCATGAGCGCGCCCCCGTCCTTCGACGTGGCGGACTTCCCCGTGCCGCATGGCCGCGAGGAGGAGTGGCGGTTCACCCCGCTGGAGCGGCTGCGCGGGCTGCACGACGGCACCGCCGTCGCCACCGGCGACGGCCTGAAGGTCGACGTCCAGGCCCCCGAGGGCGTCACCGTCGAGGCCGTCGGCCGTGACGACGCCCGCCTCGGCAAGGCCGGCACCCCGGTCGACCGCATCGCCGCCCAGGCGTACTCGGCGTTCGAGAAGGCCGGTGTGATCACCGTCCCCAAGGAGACGGTCCTCACCGAGCCGATCCGGATCGCCGTGCACGGCGAGGGCGGCACCGCCTTCGCCCACCAGGTCATCGAACTGGGTGCCTTCGCCGAGGCCGTCGTCGTCATCGACCACACCGGTGACGCCGTGCTCGCCGCCAACGTCGACTACGTCCTCGGTGACGGCGCCAAGCTGACCGTCGTCTCCGTGCAGGACTGGGACGACAAGGCCGTGCACATCGCCCAGCACAACGCCCTCGTCGGCCGGGACGCCTCCTTCAAGTCCGTGGTCGTCACCTTCGGCGGCGACGTCGTCCGCCTCCACCCGCGCGTCACCTACGCCGGCCCCGGCGGCGAGGCCGAGCTGTTCGGTCTGTACTTCACCGACGCCGGCCAGCACCAGGAGCACCGCCTGCTGGTCACGCACAACGTGCCGCACTGCAAGTCCAACGTGGTCTACAAGGGCGCCCTCCAGGGCGACAACGCCCACGCGGTGTGGATCGGCGACGTCCTCATCGAGGCCGCGGCCGAGGGCACCGACACCTACGAGATGAACCGGAACCTCGTCCTCACGGACGGCGCCCGCGTCGACTCGGTGCCGAACCTCGAGATCGAGACCGGCGAGATCGTCGGCGCCGGCCACGCCTCGGCGACCGGCCGCTTCGACGACGAGCAGCTCTTCTACCTGATGGCCCGCGGCATCCCCGCCGAGGAGGCCCGCCGCCTCGTCGTGCGCGGCTTCTTCGCCGAACTGGTCCAGCAGATCGGCGTCGACGACATCGAGCAGCGCCTGCTCGAGAAGATCGACGCGGAGCTGGAGACCGTGTCTGGACCGGGCCGATGACCACCTTCGTACGCGCCTGCGGGCTGAGCGAGCTGGAGGAGGACACCCCCAAGCGGGTGGAACTCGACGGCACGCCGGTCTCGGTCGTGCGGACCGAGGGAGAGGTGTTCGCCATCCACGACATCTGCTCCCACGCGAACGTCTCGCTCTCCGAGGGCGAGGTGGAGGACTGCCAGATCGAGTGCTGGCTGCACGGCTCCGCGTTCGACCTCCGCACCGGCAAGCCGTCCGGCCTGCCCGCGACGCGCCCCGTCCCCGTATACCCCGTAAAGATCGAAGGGGACGACGTGCTCGTCTCCCTCACCCAGGAGTCCTGAGGCACCCATGGCAACGCTTGAAATCCGAGACCTGCACGTCACCGTCGAGGCCGACAACGCCACGAAGGAGATCCTCAAGGGCGTCGACCTCACCGTGAAGCAGGGCGAGACGCACGCCATCATGGGCCCCAACGGCTCCGGCAAGTCGACCCTCGCCTACTCGCTCGCGGGTCACCCGAAGTACACGATCACCGGCGGCACCGTGCTGCTCGACGGCGAGGACGTCCTGGAGATGTCCGTCGACGAGCGCGCCCGCGCGGGCCTGTTCCTGGCGATGCAGTACCCGGTCGAGGTCCCCGGCGTCTCGGTCTCCAACTTCCTGCGGACCTCCGCCACCGCCATCCGCGGCGAGGCCCCCAAGCTGCGCACCTGGGTCAAGGAGGTCAAGGAGGCCATGCAGCGCCTCAACATGGACCCCTCCTTCGCCGAGCGCAACGTCAACGAGGGCTTCTCCGGCGGTGAGAAGAAGCGCCACGAGATCCTCCAGCTCGAACTGCTCAAGCCGAAGATCGCGATCCTCGACGAGACGGACTCCGGTCTGGACGTCGACGCGCTCCGGGTCGTCTCCGAGGGCGTCAACCGCGTCCGCGAGACCGGCGAGGTCGGCACCCTGCTGATCACGCACTACACGCGCATCCTGCGCTACATCAAGCCCGACCACGTCCACGTCTTCGCGGGCGGCCGGATCGTCGAGTCGGGTGGCCCCGAGCTCGCCGACAAGCTGGAGAACGAGGGCTACGAGGCATACACGAAGGGTGGCGCATCCGCGTGACACAGTTGCCGGGCCTCCTCGACACAGAGGCGCTCCGCAAGGACTTCCCCATCCTGGACCGTCAGGTCCACGACGGGCGGAAGCTGGTGTACCTGGACAACGCGGCGACCTCGCAGAAGCCGCGCCAGGTGCTGGACGCCCTGAGCGAGTACTACGAGCGCTACAACGCCAACGTCCACCGCGGTGTGCATGTGCTCGCCGAGGAGGCCACGGCGCTGTACGAGGGCGCGCGCGACAAGGTCGCCGCGTTCATCAACGCCCCCAGCCGCGACGAGGTGATCTTCACCAAGAACGCCTCCGAGTCGCTGAACCTCGTGGCGAACATGCTCGGCTGGGCGGACGAGCCCTACCGGGTGGACTCCGAGACCGAGATCGTCATCACCGAGATGGAGCACCACTCCAACATCGTGCCGTGGCAGCTGCTCGCGCAGCGCACCGGCGCGAAGCTGAAGTGGTTCGGCCTCACCGACGACGGCCGGCTCGACCTGTCGAACATCGAGGAGATCATCACGGAGAAGACGAAGATCGTCTCCTTCGTGCTGGTGTCGAACATCCTGGGCACGGTCAACCCGGTCGAGGCGATAGTGCGCCGGGCGCAGGAGGTCGGCGCCCTGGTCTGCGTCGACGCCTCGCAGGCCGCGCCGCACATGCCGCTGGACGTCCAGGCCCTCCAGGCCGACTTCGTGGCCTTCACCGGCCACAAGATGTGCGGTCCGACCGGCATCGGCGTGCTCTGGGGCCGCCAGGAGCTGCTGGAGGACCTGCCCCCGTTCCTCGGCGGCGGCGAGATGATCGAGACGGTGTCGATGCACTCGTCGACGTACGCCCCCGCCCCGCACAAGTTCGAGGCGGGCACCCCGCCGATCGCGCAGGCGGTCGGTCTGGGCGCGGCGATCGACTACCTCGACTCGATCGGCATGGACAAGATCCTCGCCCATGAGCACGCCCTCACCGAGTACGCGGTGAAGCGGCTCGCGGAGGTCCCCGACCTGCGCATCATCGGCCCCACCACGGCCGAGGACCGGGGCGCGGCGATCTCCTTCACGCTCGGCGACATCCACCCGCACGACGTGGGCCAGGTCCTCGACGAGCAGGGCATCGCGGTCCGGGTCGGCCACCACTGCGCCCGCCCCGTCTGCCTGCGGTACGGAATTCCCGCGACCACGCGAGCGTCGTTCTATCTGTACTCCACGCCGGCGGAGATCGACGCGCTGGTCGACGGCCTGGAGCACGTACGGAACTTCTTCGGCTGATGGGACGAGCGATCGCATGAAGCTGGACTCGATGTACCAGGAAGTCATCCTGGACCACTACAAGCACCCGCACGGGCGGGGCTTGCGGGACGGTGACGCCGAGGTGCACCACGTGAACCCCACGTGCGGCGACGAGATCACCCTGCGCGTGAAGTACGACGGTACGACCATCGAGGACGTCTCGTACGAGGGCCAGGGCTGCTCGATCAGCCAGGCCAGCGCCTCCGTGCTGAACGAGCTGCTCGTCGGCAAGGAGCTGACGGACGCGCGGCGGATCCAGGAGACCTTCCTGGAGCTGATGCAGTCCAAGGGGAAGATCGAGCCCGACGACGCGATGGAGGAGGTCCTGGAGGACGCGGTCGCGTTCGCCGGGGTCTCCAAGTACCCGGCCCGGGTCAAGTGCGCCCTCCTGAGCTGGATGGCGTGGAAGGACGCGACGGCCCAGGCGCTGGGCGCCGACGCCGAAAGGAAGACGGCATGAGCGACACCGTGGAGATGAAGCCGGCCTCCGAGGAGGAGATCCGCGAGGCCCTGTACGACGTCGTCGACCCCGAGCTGGGCATCGACGTCGTCAACCTGGGCCTGATCTACGGCATCCACATCGACGACGCGAACATCGCGACGATCGACATGACCCTGACCTCGGCGGCCTGCCCGCTGACCGATGTCATCGAGGACCAGGCCAAGTCCGCCACGGACGGCCTCGTCAACGAGCTGCGCATCAACTGGGTCTGGATGCCCCCGTGGGGCCCGGACAAGATCACGGATGATGGCCGCGAGCAGCTTCGGGCGCTCGGGTTCAACGTCTGAGACCGACGGAACATGGGTGTGGCCCCCGGCGATTCGCCGGGGGCCACACCCAGGCCGGGAGACAGCCGGCCAGACAAAACCCTCCCCCAGGAGAAGAGGGGTGCTGAGGAGAAACGGGAG